>NZ_DAOLQM010000001.1:0-47624 GCF_035418125.1 Atribacter sp.
CTTTTTCTTTTTTTGTTTATTCTTTTTTCACCAATATTGGTATTTTCAGGATAGACCATAGTCCTAACTAGCGTTGCTAAAACCATAACCCTATATATTAAAAAAGAGTCAATACTCTTCGTCCTGAAAGCACAATCACGCTCACGATAGTCGAGGCAATTCCTAAACCTAATAAAACAAAGGGAAAGGATCTTTTTAATGGCCATCCCATTAAAAAGCATATCAAAGAGCCCGTCCATACCCCGGTAATAGGAAGTGGAACTCCGATAAAAAAAGCCAAGCCGATCTGCTCCCATTTCTCATATTTCTGAAATTTCTTCCGAGTGCTGACCACCAGTCTGTCCCAGAGTGATTGAAACCATTGAAATCGTAAAAATATCGAAAGGATAGCATTAAGAAAAAACATCACTACGAAAAATGGAAGAAGATTGAATAAAATAGAAATAAGAAGAGCTTGCCAGAAAGGAATAACCGGATTAGATGCCCAATACAGTAAAGATCCTCTAATTTCTGAAATTGGAGAAAAACTCAAAAGAGCAATCCATAGTTGTGAATTCATGCGAAGTTTATTTTGCCCACTAATTCCCGAATGAGAAGTTTAAGTTTTGGTTGAGCTTCATTAGCCGCCTGGATGACGACTTCATGAGATACCGGTTCTATAAACCCATCGATTGCTAGATCGGTTATACAAGATACTCCAAAAACTTTCATGCCGGAATGACGAGCTACGAGAACTTCGGGCACCGTTGACATTCCAACCGCATCAGCACCAATTGAGATCAAAAAACGATATTCAGCAGGAGTTTCAAAGTTTGGTCCAGCAAGAGCAGCGTAGACACCTTTCATAACATATATCCCCTTTTCAAGGGCGATTTGTTGAGCCAATTGAATAAGATCAGGGTCATAGGCATTTGACATATCCAAAAATCGTGGTCCCAACTCCGGGTCATTTTCACCACGAAGTGGATTGTCACCTAAAAGGTTGATGTGATCACAAATAATCATCAAGTCACTGCGCTGCATATTCCGATTCATTCCACCGGCGGCATTACTGACAATTAATACCTTAATCCCCAGTGCTTTCATAACCCGAACCGGGAAGGTAACCTGTTTCATCGAGTATCCTTCATAATAGTGAAATCTTCCCTGCATAGCAACGATCTTTTTTCCTGATAATTCACCGATAATTAAATTTCCGTGATGGCTTTCAACTGTGGAAACTGGAAACCAGGGAATTTCATCATAGGAAATAACTCGATCAATCTCGATATCATCGGCAAGAGCTCCTAAACCAGTTCCCAAGATAATGCCTATTTCAGGAGAAAAATCAATTCTTTCTTGAATGAAATGAGCACTTTCTTCAATTTTTGAACGTAAATTCTCCATAAAAACACCCCTTCAAAATTATAATTGTCACACTTGGTAAAAAGCAAATATTATTGGTAATCCTTGGGTTTTAAAAAAACTTGATTATTATTTTCTGGGAAATGAACGGGCATATGCTTCACGAAGGATTTTTTTACTAATATGAGTATAGATTTGAGTAGTCACGATATCGGAATGTCCCAAAAACTCCTGCACAACTCTCAAATCAGCTCCGTTTTCCAACAAATGGGTGGCAAAGGTATGTCGAAGAGTGTGCGGTGTTACAGTCTTCTCAATTCCAGCTTTTCGGGAGTATTTCTTAATCATTACCCAAATGTTTTGCCGGGTTAAAGGTTGACCGGAGGCTCCGACAAAAATCGACCGACTTCGTTTTTCCTTTAATATTTGTTCTCTTGCCTGCTGAAAATATCGCTTCAACGCTTCGCTGGCTTCCTCGCCAAAAGGTACCATCCTCTCCTTAAAGCCTTTGCCCCAAAGCCGTAACATAGAATTTTCCAAATCAAGGTGTGAAAATTCCAGAGAGGTTAATTCGCTTACCCTCAATCCACTGGCGTATAATAATTCTAAAATAGCTCGGTCTCGAATTCCAATCGGTTTAGTCAAATCCGGAGCGTTCAATAAGGATTCGATTTCAACTTCATCTAAAACATCGGGTATTTTTCTCTGAAAACGAGGAGAATCGATAAGCTTGGCACAATTTTCAGGACTCATTTTCTCACGGATCAAATATTGGAAAAAGGTACGGAGGGCTGAAATTTTCCTGCTAAGTGAAGCAGGAGCTATTTCGCGCTTGGCTTCATATCGTAGGAATTTTTCAACTATATCCTGATCGAGTCGGGAAAAAGATACCATACCCTTTTTTTCCAAAAAAACAACGAATTGCTCCAAATCCTGCTCATAGGATTGAATCGTGTTATCAGAAAGTCTTTTTTCCCAATACAAAAACTGGAGATACGCTTCAAGAATGTTCCTGAGATCGTTGGATAGCATGTCTTCTCAATATCTCTCGTAGAATAAGAGCAATTATAATTATTAATATACAAGCAAATTGAGCTGCAGTCATGATTCCCCAAACCGAAAAGGGCTCTTCACGAAAATACTCAATGAAAAAACGAGCGATCCCGTACATCCACAGATAATCAAAAAAGAGCTCTCCACGAAAAACCTTTTTTTTCTCCAGTTTCAGTAAAAAAAAGAGGATCAGAAGAGAATACCCCACCGCATAGATTTGAGTTGGATATCTCCACCCCTCTAAAGCAGGGAAATGAACCCCAAGAGGAAAATGAGTATAGGAACAAACTCGACCGTAACAACAACCGTTGAGAAAACAACCAATTCGAGCAATGGAATAGCCCAGAGCTATAGCCGGAGTGCAAATATCAAATAAAGCCGGTAAAGAATATTTTTTATAAATAATATAAGGAATTGCTAAAAAAATTGCTCCAAAAATACCACCATAGAAAGTCAGACCACCTTCACGGATTAAAAAGATATGAATGAGGTTATCACGGTAAATATCCCAGTTGAGGAGAACAAAAACTAAGCGAGACCCAATGATGGCCCCAAAAATACAGAGCACACTGACTTCAACCACTGCATCGGGAGCAACTCCATAACCAGGAGCTCGCCTTGAGGCATAATAAATACCCACCAAAAAAGCCACGCCTAAAAAAAAGCCATAGGCATAAACAGGAAATTGACCAATTCTAAATATAACACTGTGCATTACATCGCCACCTTATTCTGGGTACTGACCACTTCTATCCATAGCGCCCCGGGGTTAATTTTCAAGTCCCTTCCATCAGCATAATAAAAGTTGGTTTTTTCTCCTATAGAATTCTTTTCCCAGCGTATTGCAGCTGCTTTCCCATCTAATAAAATCCATCCAGTACCTTTCCCAACAAAAGTTATTTCTATTCGACCTTCTTCATCTTTCACTTTCTGCTCGGTAATTTGAATGATTAGATTGGGAGTTTTGATTTGTTGACCGTTCAAAGAATCGACATGGGGGTTTCCATTGATATATCTTCGATAGATTCTTTGGGCAGGATCCCAGGTATATTTTACTCGATAATCACCAGCATACAAGATTTCCACCTGAGAAGCATCTTCAGTTCCTAAGGCTTCTTGGGGTGTTCGTATTTGGAATCCCCCTCCTCCTTTCACCGGTTTATTATAACCTAACCGCTGGGCTTGATTTCTGAGGTTAGCAATCGAGGTGTAGAGATTGTGAGGGGCTTTTCGATCTTTACTTCTCCAAAAAGCTTGAAAGAATTTAAATTCATCGATAGTATCAATGTTCATTTCCTTCATATAGACATACGCTTCAACACTGCCGCCGGCATGTGCAAATATGGCATTATGTTCAGCAGCTTTCATCACAAAATAGGGACGAGCGCTTCTAACCGGACCAACATTATCCGCTACACCTTCGTTATATATTGCCAAGAACCGAGTGATTCCACCTTCAGCCATAATTTCATAGACGATATCTGCCTTACTGAGCCCGGCTTGAGGTCGTGCCGCGGGGGCATTTTCAATTATGACTGAAATCGGCCGTTTAGAAAAGGGAGATTTTTTTTCAACCTGACCAGTTGGTATAGCCAGCTCACCGGTAGCCAATGTTTCACCAACCGTACTTTCTATCCTTTCTGCTCCTTCCTCAGCCAAACGGGCTAAACGGGTTGATTGGCCAGATCTTTCAAACTGGGCTTTCAGGGTGTTTTCGGCTTCAACTCCCTGCCATTTTAAATCTTCTGGAACATCGATATTTTCTCCTGGATTCACTAATTTTGCTCCCGAAGGTGATCCCGATTCAGAAATCATTTCCGAGTCGGGAAGGTCAATTGGTGGTTTTGGGATGGTAACCTGTTCTTTTTTTTGCTGAACTTCAGTCGCTATCTCGCTTTGTATCTGAGGCTCATTATTAACATCTTGATTTTGAATATCCTTTAAAGGATTCAGTTCGGCAATATTGGCTTCTTCAACTGGAGCAACTGTTACTGGCTTACGTGTGGATGGTATTTCTAAAACCTGAATCACCATAGGTTCATCTTGAAGAGGAGGTTCGTATTTTATCGATAACCAATAGATAGATATTGCAGCCAAAATAACCAGATTAATAATAACTGATAAGGTTAGGGAAAAAGTCCAAACCTTTTTTTCATTAATTAAAAAATTATTCATAATTATTCTTCTTTGGTCGGTTGAGTGGCGATGGCTATTTTCTCAGCTCCGGCCTTTTTAAGAATATCCATGACCGAAACAACTTTTCCGTGCAAAACCTGCTTATCTGCCTCTACAATGACTGTCGCCTCTGGTTCATTACGCAATGCCACCACAACCGCCGAGGGAAGCTCATTGGCATCAACGAGAGCACCATTGACATAGAGCATGTTGTTTTCGGTTATGGTTACAGTGATAGTCTTGACTTCCTCAATTTTGGAAAAATCTGCCGAGGGAAGATTCACCTTGGCCCCACTTTCAATGCTGATGAACGTGGTGGTTACAATAAAAAATATTATTAATTGGAGCACCACATCGATCATCGGAGTGAGGTTAATTTCAGGCTGGCGCCTCGGTTTCTTTTGTCGAAATCGGAACATTCTCCTCAACTCCTTCTGGGCTCTTGGTTTCCTCGAAGATTACTCCTTCATTTCCATTATTAATTCTAAGCTCTTCAATAATATCTAAAACCTCTGAACTGGCTTTTTCAATATCGTTCATAATGCTTTCGGCAATCTGGGAAAGATAGTAGTGACCAATAACCGTAGGAATAGCGATTGATAATCCAGCAGCAGTTGTTATCAATGCTTCAGAGATTCCTCCTGCCATTTCGGTTGGTTTTCCCACTCCAATCGAGGCAATAACATTAAAAGTTCGGATCATTCCAGTAACCGTTCCAAGCAATCCCAATAATGGGGCAATACTCGCAATAGTCGATAGCACTCCCAAGCGCTTTTCAAAATAAGGAAACTCCTGCATGGCTACAGCTTCCATTGCTTCTTTTGCTTCCCGAGGAACACCATTCAGATATTTTTTTATACCTGCCATGATAATCCGCGATGCTGGACCAGGATTTTTCTGGCTAATGTCAACAATGTTCCGCAAGTCTCTTTGATTAATAGCTTTTCTCAACGCCCTTAAATATCTCTTTATTCTTTCTTTTGAATGCCGTAAAACATACCACCTCTCGATAAAAACTGCTAAGAAAATAATCGATGAGGCCACGATCGGATACATGATTAATCCGCCCTTGCCAATTACAGTAAATATCTGCATCAATGAAACCTCCTGCATTGTGGAGAAAGAATCAGCATAAGTGTATCCTCTGTTTAATCCTCAGTCAATAGACTGATTCGTTTCTGTGAATTTTCAACCCATTCGTCTTTTAAGCCGCTTTCAACAATCTGATGATAAAACTTCAAGGCGGTCTCCGGTTGTTCTAAGTATTCAAGACAAACACCCATTAAATATCCACCCCGAGTATAGTATTTCCCATTCACATTTCCTAATAATTTTTCAAAATAGAAAGCCGCTCGATCATATCCTTCTAATTTTAAATAGACACTTCCAATACGATACCAAGTATACTCCAATTTTTCTCCTTTGAGTTTATTTTCTAAAGTAAATAATTTGGGAAGGACATCTTGATAATTCTTTTGTACAATCATAAGATCGACTGCTAATGACTCCAATTCATCGAAATATTGCCCTTGAGGGTATTTATCCTGATAAAGAGATATCCGTTCCAATGCTTCAGGAGCATTTCCTAAATAATAAGCCGACCAAGCGGTCATATATAATATTTCTTCGTTTTGAACCGAATCGGGATGGTTCTCTAAATATTCTGTGGCTTCCTTTAAAAAGTCCTGATATTTTTTCTGATCGTATAAAGTTTCCAAAACAATAATGCCAGCTCGTTCAGAATAGGCATTGTCGCCTTTTAATTTTTTATAAATATCAAGAGCTTGATCTTTTTTCCCCAATTTTTCTAACGAAGTCGCCAGTCGCCAGAGAAGGTCAAGATTATCCTGGGTGGTCAACCTTTGGTACCATTGAGCTGCTTCTGACCAATTCTCTTCCTTATAGGCAATATCACCTAAATAAAAGTAAGCCTCTTCCAGATAGTCTTTGTTTCCGGCAGCAACTGCTTCTTTTAAGTATTGGATAGCCTCATCATAATTTCCATTAAAATATAAAGCTTTTCCATATAAAAAATGAACTATAGCGCTATTCTCAGAATTTACTCCTTCGGTGATGAGTTCTTTTAGTTGTAATATCGCCGAAGGATAATCACCCGATTGAAGAGTATCCATAATATCGCTTATTTTTTCAATTTCCGGATCAGAAAGGATCTCATCGGGATTCAAATCCGCTTTTTCCAACAACTCTCTCGCTTCTGATTCTTTTCCTAATTTTACCTGGGACCAAGCTAAAAGGTATAAATATTCCAGGTCGAGCGTCCCGGACTGCTTTTCTAATTGACCAACACCCTCAACCACTTTCTGCCAATTCCCTTTTTTATAAGCCAGCTTTATAGTGAGGCGTAGGAAATCCAGTTGAAACTTAGCGTCTAACGAACCAGCTATCTCGTTAACCAATTTTTCAGCCAATTCAACCTGGTTGGTCTCTAAATAGCATGAGGCCAGTTTTAATCTGGCTTCCTGGACATATTGACCTTGGGGAGTAGTTTGCAGGTATTCTAAAAATGATGACAGAGCTTGCTGCCATTTTTTTTCTCGATAGAAAGTATCAGCTACCAAAAAGGCATTTTCCTGACCTTCGACTTGAGAAAAATAACTCCGAGCTTTTTCTTCTTGTCCCAAGTTTCGATAGGAATAACCCAACGCTTCTAAGGTTTCTTTCCGATATTGACTTTGAGGATAACTTTTATGGAATGATTCTAAGGCTTGAACAGCTTCTTTCCACTGCTTTTCTTGATAAAAGCTAAATGCATAATAAAATTGCACTCTTTCTCGAAAGCGTCCCGATGGAAAACGTAACTGAAATTGTTGCACACTGACCCGGGCGTCGCGATATTGGCCCATTTTTACCATCGCTTCAATCCGTAATGACTCTGCTTCTTCAATAAAATCGGCATAAGGATATTTCTTTACCAGCTCATTGAGGAATTCAAGTGCTTTGTCCCATTCTCCCAACTGAACGTATGAAACACTCGCTCCCCACAATACCGAGGATTGGTCTTCTTCGGTATTATTTTCGGGGACAGAACTGGCTTGGGTATAATGATAAGCAGCTTGTTTCCATTGATTCATGCTTCCGTATATTTCACCCAATAGAAGATGAGCTTCCGACAAACGATCATCCACGGCTACCGCTTTTTGTAAGTAACCAATGGCCTTTTCTTTTTCATTCCAAGAAAAAAGTTCATACCCGACTAAATAATATTGCCAGGCCTTATCAGCCGGTTGTTCGATGAGATTCAGACTTTTTTCTCTTTCTTTTAAGTATTTATCCTTTTGTCCTAACAAATAATAGGAACGGGCTAAATATTCATGAGCATCGGGAAAACGAGGGCTTTCCTGAACGGCTCTTTCAAAATAGGGAATTGCTTCAGCATATTTTGCTTCTTGATAGAGATCAAAACCCTGACGGAATTGGCTCAGAGCATTTCTCCCATATTGTTTTTCTTGAATAGTTCTTTCTAAGAAGCGTTTTGCCTGACTGTCAAAGGGATCTATTTCAATAACCTTCCTCCAGGTCACTTCGGCGTCGGCCAATTTACCCAGATCGTAAAGGGTTCTCCCCAACCAATATTGGGCTTCTTTCATGTCCGGATTTAATTGGGTGGCGTTGCGAAAGTATCCTTCAGCTGTTTTGAGATCGCCATTGGCATAATAAGTATAACCGGTTCGGTAGGATTCATAAGCATCCTTCCCATAGACTGCCGCTTTCCCAGCTTCACCAGCAAAATATTGGGCTTCCTTGAGAGATGGATCCAAGAAATAGGCTTTATTCCAATATTCCTGTGCTTGGGCTGACTTTCCTTGGTCATAAGCAATTTTGCCTAAAAGAAAATAGGCTTCTGCGATATCCGGGTTTATCTGTAAAGCCTGATTAATGCTCTGCTCAGCCATATCATATTTCTTTTGAGATAGGTAAGAATTCGCTAATCTTAAATAGGCCCGAGACGCTCTTTGTATAGAGTTTTTTCCCTTTCCCGAACCTTCAAGGAGCTTGACATACTCCATCCAAGTTTCGACTTCTTTTGCCAACCATCCAGTTTTTTGGTACATATAGGCGAGATAATAGTAGCTCTCTAAATATTCTGGGACAGCATCAATGGTTTCTTGAGCTTCGGCAAAAGCCTCTTTCCAGAGTGGTTTATCGGGAAATTGAGCGCTTCCATAGGTCCGAAGCGCTTCATCCATTTTCTCAACAGCACGATAGAGAGGAAAGATCAATTGGGTTTCATAACGAAACGGTTCAACGGATAAAGCAAAATCAATATTAAGTGATTTTAGAACCTCGGGAACAATCAGCTGTCGAAACTCATCGGGATTGTTGATATCAAAAACATTACTTTTTAAATCAATCATGACTTCTTGGTTCAAATCAAAAAGGCGCACACTCACAACTAAACGCTCTTTATCCCCCAGTTGACGAATCCGATAGGACCCACTCAGTAAATAATCTCCTCCGATTCTTTTTCCCAAAACTTGAGCCATCGACTGAACGAGAACTACATCTCGAGGAATTTTTGATTCACGTAAGATCTCATCAATCATGATGTTATCAATGACTTCAACCTGTTCCATATCATCAAGAGCATCTTTGATGAGGTCTCGAAGATAATAACCTAAATATCCATCGACTTCATCCCTCATCGAAAGTGGAAGAATAGCGATAGTAGGCGCCTCTTGGGCGTATACAGAAAAAAATCCCAGGGAAAAAACCAGGCACATTCCCAACAACCAGGAAAAGAATCGGAACTTCATATGATTCACCTCATTATCAACCGAATCGACCGGTGAGATATTCTTCGGTTTCTTTCTTTTGGGGGTTGGTAAAAATTTGATCAGTCAACCCATATTCAATCAATCGTCCCAATAAGAGAAAAGCGGTATAATCCGAGGTACGAGCAGCTTCCTGCATATTATGAGTAACGATCACAATGGTATATTTCTCCTTGAGATCTTTGATGAGCTCTTCAATTCGAGCTGTAGCGATTGGATCCAAGGCTGAAGCTGGTTCGTCCATGAGAAGTATTTCTGGCTCAACCGCAATAGCTCGAGCAATACAAAGCCGTTGCTGTTGACCTCCTGAAAGATCAAATGCCAATGAATTTAAACGATCTTTCACTTCATCCCATAGCGCAGCTGCCAGTAAACTTTTTTCAACCTGTTCAGCAATTGCCTGGCGATCCTTCCAACCTTGAACTCGAAGTCCATAAGCAATATTTTCAAAAATACTTTTTGGAAAAGGATTTGGTCTTTGAAAAACCATTCCTATTCTCTGTCGGAGCTCAACTGGATCAACCTCTTCTCCATATATATTCTGATTCTCAAAAATGATTTCACCACGAATTAAAAAATTTTCAATAAAGTCGTTCATGCGATTAACACTGCGTAATAAAGTTGACTTACCACACCCCGATGGACCAATTATTGCTGTAACCCGATTATCTGGTATTTCAAGGCTAATATCGTATAATATTTGCTTCTCTCCAAAATTGGCATTAAAATTTAATACTTTTAATTTGCTTTCATCCTTATCCATACTTTCACCACTTTCGAGCTGATCTTGATCGCCGCCTGAGATATATGGCTAAAAAGTTAACTAAGAGAACCATAATTAGAAGGACCAAAGCAGTACCATAGGCAATTGGTACTTGTTTTTCGGGGCGAGTACCTTCGGTCATTAAACCGTATATATGATAGGGAAGCGCTAAAACCCGGTCAAAAATAGAGCGAGGAAGCCCTCGGGCATAAAAAGCTGCGGCTGTGAATAAAATGGGGGCGGTTTCACCAGCGACCCTACCAACCGACAGAATTAATCCGGTTAATATACCAGGAAGCGCAGCTGGAAGTACAACCCGTCGAATTGTCACCCATTTGGTTGCACCAAGTGCCAGAGAAGCTTCTCGAAAGGAAAGTGGTACAGTTTTTAACGCTTCTTCTACCGAAGTAATGACTATCGGTAGAGCCATAATCCCCAAGGTAAGCGATCCAGAGAGAAGAGAGACTCCAAATCCAAATAATTTAACAAATATTCCCAAACCAAATAAGCCAAAAACCACCGAAGGAACACCAGCTAAACAATGAATTGCTAATCGGAGCAGCGTAACCGTTGGCGATGGTTTGGCATATTCTTCTAAATACACCGCTGAAAAAACTCCAAGAGGAAGAGAAACAACAATACTGCCGATTATGAGATAAAGCGTCCCAACGATTGCTGGAAGAATTCCTCCTTCGGTCATCCCTCGGGAAGGTAAAGCGGTGAGAAATTCCCAATTGATTACTTTATACCCTCGAACAACTAAAAAATAAATGATAAAACCCAGGGCAAAACAAATAGTGGCTATGGAGAGAAAAAAGATAAAAAACCAGATTTTTTGTGATAAATACTTCGTTTTTAAGCGAATATCCAATTTATCTCACCCGGGTATGGTATTTTTGAGCTAATCGATCGACTAAAATATTTAAAAGAAAAGTGATGAGAAATAAAACAATCGCAATAGCAAATAACGAATGATAGTGAAGACTACCTACCGGTGCCTCTCCCATTTCAGCTGCTATGGTTGCCGTCATGGTTCGAACCGGCTGAAAAAAGCTGGTGGGAATTATCGCTGCTCCACCGGCAATCATCAACACTGTCATGGTTTCACCAATGATTCTCCCTGCACCAAGAATCACCGCTGCCCCTAAGCCTGAATAAGAAGCAGGTATAACAACTTTTCTTATGGTTTCCCAATGAGTCGCTCCAATCGAAAAAGAAGCTTCACGGTAACTCTTGGGAACTGAACTAATTGCATCTTCAGCTGTACTCACTATTGAAGGAATGGCCATTATTCCCAATATGATCGAGGCAGTAAAAGCAGTCAGACCGGTGGGAAGAGAGAAAAGGTCTTTTAAAAGTGGGCTGAGAATGACCATACCAAAAAAACCATAAACCACCGAAGGAATACCGGCTAACATTTCAATAACCGGTTTTAAGATTTCTCTCAGCTTTTTTGGACAAAGCTCGGCAAGAAATATTGCTGAAAAAAGGCCTAAAGGAATTGCAAAAATTAACGCACCAATAGTCACCCAAAGGGATCCAAGGATTAGAGGGAGAATTCCTAAACGAGGGGGTTCTGATGTTGGGTACCATCGTCTTCCAAAAAGAAACTGTGAGAGCGAAACTTCACGAAAGGTAGGCAGTCCTTCAACAAAGAGTACGACAATAATTCCAATTAAAAATAAAAGGGAAGAAAGGGCGACCAAAAATAAAATAATTTCGGCAGATTCGCGGTGCGCTTTAATACGAAACACCTCCTGTACCGAATTCATTAAACCAATTTTTAAGAATAAAATCAATTCTGTAATGTTTAAAAAGAGGTATTAAAGTTCACTTCAAGATATGTATTTTTAATCAATATTTTGAGGTTTAATCTAACTAAATTCTTTTTCTTTCCCCCTCACCCAAAAGATCTATTTGATGTTTGACCTCGAATTTTAATCTATTTTTTTTAAGTCCGAAAATAACACTGGTCAATTCTACAGTATCTTTTTCAGAATGACCAGTAAATAAAAGTTGTTTGATACAATTCTGGATCAAAGGTAAAATTCTTTTTTCGTCAACAACTATACCCTCCAGCACCAATACCATTTCACCTTTAATGGTTTTCCTCTGATTTAATATTTCAATTATCTCTTTTAAAGTACCTCTTATTATCTCTTGATGAATTTTTGTTAATTCACGACAGAGAACTGCCTTTCTTTCTTCTCCAACCAGGCTTTGAATTTCTTGAAGGGTGGTCAGGATTCTCTTGGGTGACTCATATAAAACAACGGCTTGGGGAGAAAAAAGTGATTGCTCCAGTTGTTTTTTCCTTTCTCCTCCTGATTTGGGAAGAAAACCTAAAAAAAGATAACCGTTTAAAGAAAATCCTGAGTAAACCACAGCCGGTAAGACTGCTGATGCACCTGGCAACACTTCAAAGTCAATTTGATTTTGAACCAGTTGATTTACAATTTCCATTCCTGGATCTTGAATTCCTGGCATTCCAGCATCAGTAATTAAAGCGACGCTTTCCCCGCTTTTAAGGTGGGTAAGGATCTTTTGAATTGCAGCTTGGTAATTATGGGCATGATAGGAAAATAAAGGTTTTTGAATT
Source organism: Atribacter sp. (assembly GCF_035418125.1). Lineage (NCBI taxonomy): Bacteria > Pseudomonadati > Atribacterota > Atribacteria > Atribacterales > Atribacteraceae > Atribacter > Atribacter sp. The sequence continues at coordinate 12,728 of NZ_DAOLQM010000001.1, forward strand.
GAATAGCGTTGCAAAAGCTTTCTCGATACCCTGGTATCCTCACAAGCAATCAGATCCACCTGATTGAGTACCGATACTGTACGGTAGGTAATGTCTCCCAAGTTTCCAATAGGAGTGGGGCAAATAAAAAAATTGCCCCACTCCGAAAATTTTTTCATGGGACTAATAAGCTAGAACTTTTCACTTCCACTGGTACAAAAAAAGTACGCCCTCTTCGATTTACCAATAGAATTATAGTATCGCCGGGCTCAACCATTGTCAAAGCGGCATTCCAGCCCTGAAGGTCTCTGATGGTCTGACGATTGAGCTGAAGAATGACATCTCCCTCTCGTAAATAACCGGTTTCGATTATTTCTTGCGAGTCGATTCGAATGATCACTACTCCAGACTTCGTTCTTAAATTATATTTTCTGGTTAATTCTGAGGTGATTTCTCCAACTTCAAAACCAAATTGAAGGTCTGGAGATAGGGCTGATTCAACTCCTCCTTCGGTAACCAACTCTTCTAAGATTACGGTAATTTCTTTGGCTTGGTTGTCTCTCCAAACCGACAATGTCAATTGTATTCCAGGTTTTTTATCTTGAATTGCGGCATGAAATACCGCAGCATTGACAATTTCTTCATCATCAACTTTTAATATTATATCCCCGCGTTGAATACCGGCTCTCGAAGCTGGACTATTTGGAACAACATCGGCAATTAAAGCGCCTTTTGGTTCATTGAGCCCAAATTGTTGAATCATATCCGGAGTGATATCCTGTAGATAAATCCCTACCCAGGAACGAACAACTTTGCCAGTTTCAATTAATGGATCTAATAAACTTTTTGCCATATTGATGGGGATGGCGAATCCAACTCCTTGGGCATAAGGAAGGATAGCAGTATTAATCCCAATAACTTCGCCTTTAATATTCAATAGTGGTCCTCCGCTATTACCAGGGTTAATGGCAGCATCGGTTTGTAAAAAATTCTCATATTCTCTTCCTGAGTCTCCGGAATATATTGGTCTCCCTTTTGCACTCAAAACGCCAACCGTTACCGTATGCGACAAACCATAAGGATTTCCGATGGCAATCATCCATTCTCCCACTCGGGCTCGATCTGAATCACCCAAAGGAAGGGCAGGAAGATCGGTTGCATCCACTTTTATGATCGCAATATCGGTTAATGGATCGGAACCTATTACCTTTCCATCAAACTCCCGGCCGTCCTTGAGAGTAACCTTAATTTGTTCAGCACCTTGAATAACATGCTCATTGGTGAGAATATACCCATCAGATCGGAAGATAAACCCCGAGCCTAATCCTTTTTGAGGGATTCTCCTTTCTTCTGGTTGAGGGAAAATATAAAAAAAATCTCGAAAAAAGGGGTCATTAAAAAAAGGTGAAAGGGGATTCCGATAGGTCTTATAAGAAAGTGTATCAACATACACCACTGACGGTCCGACTTTTTCAACAATATCAGCTACCAGATTGGTTTCTTCAGGTATGATTGAATTGACAGCCTGAACCCAACCGGTTAATAAAAAGAGAATTAAAACGCTAAAGCATAATAAAAACTCAAACTTTATTTTTCTATTCATATCATCAACCTCCTTCATCAGCAATTGATTCAAATATCTCACTCAAAATTTCATGACTCAAGTTTCCAACCAAAAAAATTTGTCTCCCCATTTTTTCTCCGATAAGAGTAGTCAGCTCTCCATCTTTTTTAATAACGATTTTTCGAAGTCGGCTGGTATATTTTGAATGGGGAGATAAGAGAGTTTGAAACAAAGAGAAAAAATTTATCCCATCGCTAAATACCATTTGGTACATTTTTCCCTGATCACCTTCAACAAGATAAGATCGACGCAAAGAATAACCGGGAGGTAACAAACGAGGAATCAACATTCGTTTCCGATTAAAAAGAACCTCAGGGAAATTATTTTTCTTCTGAATGACTTGATCCATTATTTGGAAAATTTTCCAAATTCGTTCATCATCGGGGTAGTCGATGCGATAAACATATTCCCCCCGTTTTACCACCTGTCCGTTTTTAGAATAATAAGTTTGGCTGATGAGCGCTTGGCTTTCGTCCAAAAGAAAAGACTTCACCACCTGATTATTTTCACGAGAAATGATCATCACGACATCTTCTTCAACATCAATCAAATAATTTGAAACTAATATATCAATATTATCTTCTCCCAGAGGAAGGAAAGGAAGATCAAAGCCGGGATATACAGCAGTAATCACTTGCTTCTCTTCATCGTAAATAAAACGATAAGTCCCATCACCAATAATATAATGATGGGGATTATCAAGATTTATCCAGCCAAAACCAAAGCGGGGAATATACACCACCTCATAGAAAATGCTTTCACTTTCACCTGTATAATCAGTAAGTTTCCAAATTCCCCAATAACTATGGGCAGTACTATTCTGGATAATACGTTTTAAAAAAAGTCGACCTTCTTCAGGACTCAAAATGCGAGCTTGAGAGGAATTGATAGTAAAAAAAGAAACCAGAAGAAGAATAATAAACCCAATAAATAGAGATGTTTTTTTCATTCCCAGTCATTTGTAACTTGTTTTAGAAAATTAACCACGACTCTCCCTGAGTTTTTGGGCACGTCATAGCTATCGCCGGTAAGATTGCGATGTATCTCCCCAATCGATGCATCAGTATTCGATCCTGGTATAATGTTTTTATAAATAGGGAGAAAAAAAACAAAAAGAAGGATAATAATACAGGCCAAAACTGAAAAAAGGAGAATCTCTTTCAATCGTCGTCCGTTTATTTGAGATTGGAAAGCTTCATAATGAATGCCATAGTCAACTTTTGGTTCAAAAGATTGCCCAAATTGGATAATCAATCCCTTCATATTTCGAATTTTCATGAATTCCAATTCACATCGAGAACAGACAAAAAGGTGCTTTCGCACTTCTTTACGTTCTTCTTCAGACAGCTCACCATCAAGATAAGCTGAAAGTAATTTTCTAATCCGTTCACATTCCATAATTCTCAACTCCAAGAAGTGAGCAAATCTTCTCCATACTTAATTTCCAGTTCCTTTTGAACTTGACGACGGGCTCGATGGAGTCTCGACCGAATTGTCCCCAATGGACAATGAACAACTTCACTAGCTTCTTCATAGGAATACCCAATCATGTCACACAAAACGATTACTTCTCTCATTTTCAGGGGAAGCTTTTGAATGGCTTTTTCAATATCAACAACCAGCTGTTTTTTTAAAGTTTTCGCTTCGGGACCTTCTTCCTCGCTTTCAATAAAATCCCAAGCATCCTGCTCTTCATCATCGGAATTTTTCCAAGGAATAATGGTCTTAAAAAGCTTTTCTTTTTTACAGTTATGACGGTGAATATTTAAAAGAATGGCATAAAGCCAATTTCGAAAAGGATATTTGTCGTTATAACTATAGCGATACTTATAGGCTCTTAGAAAAGCTTCTTGTATTAAATCTTTGGCTTTTTCCATATTACCAGTAATATGACAGGCAAATCGGATAATGTCTTTTTCACACTGTCGTATTTGTTCTTCAAACCAGATTTTTTCTTGTTCCGCTGTTAAGCCTTGATACCAGGTTGCTTTTTGAACCTGCGCTTCTCCCACGGTTTTCCACCACCCTTTATCCTTCCAATTTCCTATCAGAAAAAGAACTAAAGGAAGAAACGGTTGTATTCTTCTTCATTAATACATATCTCTTTCCCGTCTTCGAGTTCCAGGCGAATCATATCCTTAAAAATATCTATTTCAAGAATTTTAGCTAATCCCTGAGGTGTTAAAATTTTACTCCCCTTTTTGGGAAGTTGGTAAATCAATTTTTTATATTGAGAATACTCAAAAGACAAGCAACACATTAATCGGCCACAGACTCCAGAAATTTTTGCCGAATTGAGGGCCAAGTTTTGCTCTTTAGCCATTTTAATCGATATTGGTTCAAAATTGATAAGAAAAGTGCTACAACACAACTCACGACCGCACATTCCGCACCCTCCAATCATCCCTGCTTCATCTCGAACCCCCATCTGGCGAAGTTCAATCCGGGTTCGGAAAATAGCCGCTAAATCTTTAACTAAATTTCGGAAATCAATTCTTTCCTCAGATCCAAAATAAAAAGTTAATCTTCCCCTATCCAGGGTATAATGAGCTCTTAGCAATTTCATGGAAAGCTGGTGTTCTTGGATTTTTTGATTCGCTATTTCAAAGGCAATTTTTTCCTTTTCCCGGTTACTTTTCAGCTGCAAAATATCAATTTCCCGAGCAGGTCGAATAACCGGCTTTAGACTATTTTTAATATTTTCACAAATAAAGGGTCTTTTTACTACTTCACCCATTTCCAAGCCTAAAACCGTCTCAACTACACACTTCTGGCCATAATGTAAATCAAAATTTCTTGTTTCAAAAAAATACATTTTTAAATTATGTTCAAACTTGATTCCGACAACACGGGGCACTATTCAATTCCTCCCTTACCATTAAAACAAAATGCAACAAAGTGGTATCATAATTGAGATTGCTCTTCAGATCCTTCTCTAACTGTTCAATTTCAAGGATAAAACGAGAAATAATTCTTGGCGACAGCCGATTTGAATCGTCAACAATCCGCTTTTTAAAACCAGAATGGCTGAGGATTCGCTCGCCATCCCTTCCTATGAATTGAAAAATCATGATATCTCGTAAGTACCATTCCAGTTGTGAAAAGATTTCAATTATTTTATCTTTATTTTCAATAAACCAGGAACCAAGTGAAAAAATTTCATTTTCACCCGTAATCCAGTCCCACAAAAAAAACGATTTCTCAATGAGAGGTTGGTTCCCTTCTGCTAAGTCAAATGCATTCCGAAGACGACCCAGTGATTGCTCGGCAATATCTCCAGCTTTTTGGTCGGTAAGATTATATTTTTTCTTGATGAACTTTTTTATACTTTCTTGATTTAATAATTGAAAATGGATCCTTTGACATCGAGAAAGGAGAGTTGGCAATAAAATCTGAACCTGGGAAGTAAGGAGAATTATTATGCTATTCTCTGGAGGTTCTTCAACTGTTTTTAAAAGACAATTTTGTATTTCTTCTTTACTAAATAGTTCAGTTGATTCAACAATTCCAATCCGGAATTTCCCATAGACTCTTTGTAGTCCTAAACGAAAAATAAAATCTCGTACATCTTCCACTAAAATTTTATTTTCCCGAGGAGAAAGCAATATGACATCAGGATGGGTTCCAGCGTTGATCAGACGGCAATTTTGGCAAGAGCCACAGGAACCATCATTAGATGGGTGCTCACAATTAAACAACCGGGCAATTTCAAAAGCGAAAGTGGTTTTTCCAATTCCTTCTGGTCCAGAAAAAAGATAAGAATGACTTTGGGATTGGTTTTGAAAAACTCGTTGAAAAAACTGCTTTTGTAATTTATGCCCACAGATCTCTGACCAACTCATCGAATTAAAACCTTTCGTAACGTTCGATGGGAACTTCGAACAATACTCCTCCTCCTCGAATAACTTTTACCTGTTGAGGAACATAAGGTCCGATTGGTTCATTGACCGGAATGGCAGATTCTATATATTCTTCCCGGTGTTCGCACTGACTCCTAATTAAATCAATAACCTCATTTTTTTTTGCTTCGTGGATTCCTATTAAGAGCGTTGTGTTCCCCTCTCGTAAAAATCCGCCAGTAGAAGCCAGCTTGGTAAAAGATATTTGCTTTTCTCTTAGGATATCAACCAGCTTTAAAGCATCTTGATCTCGAACGACACATATTAATAAAGAGGTTGGCTTCACGGCACATTCCTCCTTTTTTTGTCTTGAATAGCCGCTAATACATAATTTTTTATTCTCTCAAAAACAACGTCTTTTGATTCAACAGTAGATATCACCTGAAATCGATTTGGTTCTCCTTCAGCTATTTTAAAAAAACCTCTCCGTATGGAATCTAAAACGTCCTTTTTCTTCATGAATTCCTCTTCAAAACGCAGCTCTTGCGGAGCGGTATGATGAAAGGATCGTCTTAACCCTTCTTCGGGATCGATATCAAGAAGAAGGGTTAAATCAGGCACCAGTCCATTGGTGGCCAAACTATTGAGGTATTGAATCATCTCAACCGACAAACCTCTACCATATCCCTGGTAGGCAATGGTTGAGTCACAAAAACGCACACAGAGAACAATCTTTCCGATTTGTAAGGCTGGCTGAATAACTTGTAAGACATGTTCCCGACGCGAGGCTTCAAAAAGAAAAAGCTCGGTTACAGCATCAACTTCCCCGGTTTGAGGATGAAGAAGAATTGATCGAATTTGATTGCCGATTTCCGTTCCACCTGGTTCAACAGTAAAAAGGACTGGATATCTCTTTTCCTTTAAAAAAGCAAAAAGGTGCTTGGCATGGGTCGATTTTCCTGTTCCTTCTATTCCTTCAAAGGTTATAAACAATCCCGGAAAATGTCTCATCGATTATCATCCAGATTTCGTGGATAAATGGTTACCCTGCGAAAAGGCTCCTCACCAATACTCTGGGAGAATAAATTATATCTTTCTGCGATTTTATGTTGAAGTCTTCGGACAAAAGCATTCCGAGGAGTGAGCTCGATTGGTTCGTTTTCTCTCAGGACCTGCCTTGCCGCCTTTTCAGCTTCAATCAAACCGGTTTCTCCTGATTTTTCAAAGCTGTCGGACAAGCCAAAAAGATCTTTGACAAAACGGAGCACTTGGCTATAGGTGTTGCTACGGATAACGTGAACCGGCATCCCTCGATTTTCAGCCTCTCGAAGCCGATTGGTTTTTTTACGATAACGACTCTTCAGAGTTAAAACGATATCGGCTTCATTGATATCTTCAACAACTTCAAGGGTTGCCTTAAGCTGGGTTATAGCTCTTTCCATATAATTTCGACTCACAGCAAAAAGAAATACCCGTAACATTTTTCCTTCTGAGTATTGCGGATGGTTCCAGTCGGATAGGTTGTATACACCCTCGACGGTCTCGAATTCCTCGATTTCTTTAATAACTTCGATGGCACCATCTTTGGTTTTTTTCCTTACTTCCGGACGAGGATCATAGTTCCTTAAAAGGACATCTACCGCTTCGGCAGTATTACGATAGACTCCTAAAATATCTCGATCCCTGAGTTCTACTACTACATCAAAAGTCGGGATTGCCTTCCGTTCTAAAACAGCTTTTTGGGTTCCACGCCGTCTTGATTCTTCATCGCTGAGAATAACCGATTGAATGCCACCCACTAAGTCAGTAAGAGTGGGGTTCAATAAAAGGTTTCGTAAGGAATTACCATGAGCGGTTGCAATCAGTTGAACTCCTCTTTCAGCAATGGTTCGACAGGCCCGGGCTTCTTCTTCACGTCCGATTTCATCAACAATAATGACTTCCGGCATGTGGTTTTCCACGGCTTCAATCATCACATCATGTTGCCTTTCTGGTGATGGTACTTGCATTCGACGGGCTCGCCCAATAGCTGGATGGGGAATATCACCGTCACCAGCTATTTCATTTGAGGTATCGACAACGATGACCCTTTTTTGAAATTCATCGCTTAACACCCGAGCTACCTCTCGAAGTTTGGTGGTTTTGCCAACTCCTGGTGGGCCTAAAAATAAAATGTTTTTCCCTGACACAATGATATCTCGTACGATATCAATGGTACCATACACAGCGCGTCCTACCCGCAAAGTAAGACCTACAACATTCCCAACCCGATTCCGGATGCATGAAATTCGGTGGAGAGTTCTTTCGATCCCGGCTCGGTTATCACGGGTAAACATACCAACCCTACCTAAAGTATATTCAATATCACTTCTTTCAACAGGACTTTCAATTAGAACACAGAAGCCATTGGTAAACCGCGCTTCTGGAGAACGGCCCAAGTCCATAACAATTTCTATCAGTTCATCAGAGTTTTCTTTTTCTTCAAGAGCCTTCAGAATGTGTTCTGGTAAAACTAAAAACAGTTTATCAAGATTGTCAACTACACCGTAATGATGCTTTTCGTCCATTCGAACTTCACAGTTCCTTCCTACAAGATTTCATTCAGCATTATATCATTAAGGATGTCATTCCCTCTTATGCTGTTTTTTCATTTTTACATTAAAATTAAAAAACTTATCGATCCAAAAAATATCAAGAAGAAATGGTACTTTTTTTCTATTCTCCTTTCCTCTTGGTAAAAGATTATCATTTAGGAATAAAATTCATTCTAAGTTGTTTTAAAAACCTGTATTACTTATCAAATATTAATCCTTTAGGTATAATAAACGGAATGAAAATCTTAGCCGTGAGCGATCATATTGATCCACGAGTTTATAGTAACCTATGTCGGGAGCGTTTTCAGAATGTGAGTTGTGTTATCTCCTGTGGAGACCTTCCCGAGCATTATCTGGATTTTATAGTCAGCTGTCTGAACGTCCCTTTATTCTTTGTTCACGGAAATCATGATCCTTCTGCCGGAAAAAAAAGCTTGGCAGGTGGTTATAATTTAGACGGAAAGGTTATCAATTTTCAAGGGATCCTGCTTGCCGGCTTGGAAGGATCTCTATGGTACAATGGCAATATTCACCAATATTCCCAAAGAGCGATGTATCAAAAATACCTTGCTCTCTTGCCTCAGCTATATTGGGCTAAAATGCGTTATCATCGTTATCTTGACGTTTTAGTCACTCACTCTCCTCCCGGTGGCATTCATGAAAGTGATGATCCAGTTCATAAAGGTTTTAAAGTATTTAATCATATGATTAAAAAATTTCAACCAAGATTCCACCTTCATGGACATACTCATTTATACGACCGAAATCAAAGCTATCAAGACCCTCTTTATCAAACTATAGTAATAAATTGTTATAATTATCGTATTATAGATTTAGGAAGGGGTAAAGATGTCAGAGATTTTTCGATCAGCGGAGTCAAATCGAGAGTTTGATCATCTCTATCGAAAAGGTTTCTTTAAAAAAATTCTTGGTACTCTGAAAAACCACAAAAATCGTTTGCTCCCTTTAAATCAAATTAAAGAAATCATTGGAACTGGAGAAGAACATCATTTGGGCGTGAAAACCGTTGAGGTTGATAAAATAGTCGGGAGTGAAAATCGTTTTGAAGATTTTGATCGAGCTTTTTTGCCATTAAATAAGTTCAATCGGAGAAAATGGACGAGTATTCGCTCCTATTATGAACAACATGAATCTCTACCGGTTATCTCTCTATATAAAATCGGTGATTATTATTTTGTCCGAGATGGTCATAATCGAGTTTCAGTAGCAAAAAATTCCGGGCAACTCTATATTGATGCTGAGGTAATAGAAATCAACATCCCGAAAGTACGCTTCAATTCATCTTCTCCTGAATACTATTTTTTAAAGTTAGAAGAACAGATGTTTCGGGAGAAAACCGGCTTACAAAATATCCAAATTACTCTTCCCGGTGGGTATCGAGAAATACTCAAGTTAATTCAATGTTTCCAATGTTCTGAGTGTCCAAATAATCAAAGTACTCGAGAACAATGCCAAAAAAAAATACCTTGGAAAGTTGCCGTTCAGCAATGGTATCAAAACTGTTATTTCCCGGCTTCTGAAAAAATAGAAAGAAGCGGAATTATGGAGAAATTTAAAGATCGTACTTTAGCTGACCTCTATTTATGGTTTCTCTATAATGCTGAAGCCCTACGCAAGGCAGCTTGTTTTATACCAAGTCGATCTCATCATAAAGCAATTCGAAGAAAACCACAAAATTTCTTTTTTACCAAAGCAAATTTGTAAAAAGTTCCATATCAATATACTATGTCTAAAGTAAAGCGTTCAATATTTTTCTATAATCTCAGCTGGTATTTGAAAGGTTTTTAATTTTTTACAGTAGGATAGCGAAAGATGTCATATCAAAAGTCGAAAAAAGAACAACTTTTAGAAGAAATTCGCCAGGAAGTTAATAGTTGTCATTTGTGCCCGTTAGCCAATAACCGAACCCATACTGTATTTGGTGACGGAAATCCTGATGCAGTTCTCATGTTTATTGGGGAAGGACCCGGAGAGGAAGAGGATCGAACCGGAAGCCCCTTTGTTGGAAGAGCCGGGAAGCTCCTGACCCAAATTTTAAAATCGGTTAATATCACTCGAGAAGAGGTGTTTATCGCTAACATGGTGAAATGCCGACCGCCAGGGAATCGAAATCCGGAATCCCAGGAAATAGATGTCTGCTTTCCCTTTCTAGAAGCACAAATTGCCATTATCAATCCAACTTTCATCATCACCTTAGGCAGTGTTCCGACTAGTTATTTCCTCAATACCAAAGAACCGATTAGCAAAATTCGAGGTATCTGGCAGGAATGGAGGGGTGGCAAAAAAATATTTCCCATGTTTCATCCCAGTTTTCTCCTCCGTTATAATGATCGTTCCCGGGGTTCACCCCGGTATCTTACCTGGGAAGATATCAAAGAAGTGAAAAGGAACTATGATTTAATTCGCCATAGTACCCAAAGTTGAAATTCAATTTTTTTGCTATAATATATAAGAGTAAAGTACTTAGTTTTTAGTTTTTCTTTAAATTATTCTATAATTGTATTTTTAAGTATCCTAAAACTTTCTTATCTTTAATTACGTAAAAAATAATAAACGGGAATACATAAAATTGTAAGAGTGTTTTCGAAAAAGATAGCTTTTGATAAAATAGTTTGTTTTATTGGTTACTTATCATACTCCATAAGGGGTGGTTTTATATGTTATACAGAATAAACACGTCGTATGAGGGAGGTTCATAATATGGGTTACTTTGATTCTATAAAAGCCTTTACCGCTGAACAGGTCGTTAAAGCAATGGTTAGTTCTTTACGAAACTCCTCCGACGAATCAATTATCCGTTTAACTTATTTAGCTGAAAAACTAACACCAATTGAGTATTATCGTGACCAGATTCGTGGACTTCGCCAGATGTTTGAGGAAAAAAGACCTCAAATATTTTTGGCACGGCGAGTACTTCAAGAAATTCATCCCAACGTGAGACGAAAACTTATTGAAAATCTCATCTGTAAAAGCATTCTTTTAGGAGTTCCTAAAAGGCAAAAAATTGAAAAGGAATTAGGCTGTCAAGTACCTATGTTTTTTGTAGTGAGTCCAAGTATGCGTTGTAACCTCAACTGTTATGGATGTTATGCCGGCGAATATCGCAAAGAAAGCGATATGCCAATAGAAGTCCTTGACAGAATTTTTACTGAGGCTAATGAACTGGGCATGAATTTCCTCACCATTTCTGGTGGAGAACCTTTTCTCCGCAAAGAACAAATTGATCTAATGGAAAAACACAGCGAACTCTCCTTCCAAGTTTATACTAATGGAACTCTTATAGATCGAGATATGGCAAAGCGTTTAGCTCAAATGGGTAATGTTTATCCTGCCATCAGTGTTGAGGGTTACGAAGCTGAAACTGATGCTCGGCGCGGCAAAGGTACTTACAAGAAAATTATGAATGCTATGGAAGCTCTTCGTGATGAAGGAACACTCTTTGGATTTTCCATCACTGCCACCCGAAATAACACTGAATTGGTTTGTAGTGACGAATTTATGGATGGTTTAATCAACAAAGGAGCGAGTTTTGGTTGGTACTTTACCTATGTCCCAATTGGGAAAAAACCAGACATGAATCTCATGCCAACACCTGAACAACGTCTTCATCTCCGTAATCAGGTTCACCATCTACGATATGACAAACCAGTTTTCATCGGTGATTTTTGGAATGATGGACCATACGTTGGTGGTTGTCTCGCCGGTGGTCGACGATATTTCCACATCAACAATGCTGGTGATGTTGAACCTTGTGTATTTTGTCATTTCACTGTTGACAACATCAAGAATAAAAGTTTGAAAGAGGTTTTTTCTTCTCCATTCTTCCGGGCTATTCAAGAAAACCAACCATATGATAATAATTTAATGCGCCCCTGTATGTTGATCGATGTTCCTGAAGTACTTCGGGATGTAGTAGAAAAATATGGGGCAAGACCCAGCCATGAAGGTGCTGACAGTCTTGTCAAAGATCTGAAAGAGGATATCGATAAATATTCTCAAGCTTTTAAAGATTTATCCGATCCATACTGGGAGGAAAACTACAAAGGAACCATCTATTACAAAGATTATAAAACTGAAAGAAAAGAGTACCTCGAGAAACTAAAAGAGACTCCAGTCCCTAAATCCCATAAGGAGAAAGCAAAAGTCTAAATATAAAAAAAGCCTCCTTTTTTAGGGAGGCTTTTTTTATTGATAATATTAAATTATCAAAGGTTTAATTCCCGATTAGCCTGGATAACCGCTTCTTTCATTTCTTCTCGATAAGCTTTTATTCTGTCTTTTAACTGAGAATTTTGAAGGGCTAAAATCTCAGTTGCTAAGATAGCTGCATTTTTTGCACCGCTTACTCCTATCCCCACGCAGGCACAGGGTATGCCAGCCGGCATTTGAACAATGGAAAATAATGCGTCCAATCCTAAAAGTGAGGAAGAATCGAGAGGGACACCAATAACTGGACACACTGCACGGGCAGCCAAAACTCCGGGGAGATGAGCCGCATATCCAGCCATAGCTATAAGAACCTGGATATGATTCTCTTCTACTAATTGTAATATTTCATCAATTTTTTCCGGAGTTCGATGGGCAGAAGCGATAAAAAGTCGATGCTCTATTTCAAACTTATCAAGAAGTTCAATACACTTCGAGGCATAATTGATATCATGTTTACTTCCAATAACCACATAAACCGACATAGCTATTCCTCCCTACGAAAAGCACGATATCCAATATCTTTACGATAATATATATTTTCAAAACCGATTTTCCCAACCGCCAAATAGGCATTGTAGGCCGCATTTTTAAGAGTATCACCAAAGGCGCACACATTTAATACTCTCCCACCAGCTGTTAAAATTTGATTATCTCTTCTCTGGGTACCGGCATGAAAAACCAGTACCTTTCCCTGTGGTTCATTGGGAAAATCCTCTAAACCATTAATCTTCTTCCCAATTTCATAGTTTCCCGGATAACCACGACTGGTCAAAACCACCCCCAAAAGGTTTTGAGTATCCACTTCAAGTTTAACCTCTGACAGCGAGCTCCGGTAAAGAGCCATATTTAAGTCTAGCCAATCATTCTTAAGCCGGGGTAAGACCACTTGGGTTTCAGGATCTCCCAAACGAACATTAAATTCCAAAACATGGACCTCAGAATGATGGGTAATCATCAAACCCAGATAGACAACTCCCCGATAATCCAGTTTTTCTTGCTGAATTCCTTCAATAAATGGATGAATGATGCTTATTTCAATTTTTTTCAATATTTGATCGGTGATCAGTGGAGCTGGAGAATAAGCACCCATCCCCCCGGTATTGGGTCCTACATCACTATCTCCAATTCTTTTATGATCCTGGGAAGAAGGAAGAACACAGTAGGACTTTCCATCGAAAAGAAACATAATTGTCGCTTCTTCTCCTTCAAGACATTCTTCTATAATAATCTGATTCCCGGCATCTCCAAATATTTTACCAACCATCAAATCAACAACAACGTCCCTGGCTTCTTCTTCATCTTCAACAATAAAAACTCCTTTCCCAGCTGCTAAGCCATCAGCCTTGATGACCAAAGGGAAATTTAAACCAGATTTGAGATAAGAAATAACCGAATCAAAACGATTAAAAACTTCAAACTGGGCAGTTGGAATTTTATATTTTTTCATAAATTCCTTGGCGTATACCTTACTTGATTCCAGTCGAGCGGCATTCTGATTGGGACCAACTATTGCCAATCCCTCGGTTTTAAATAAATCAACTACTCCCTTAGCCAATGGAGCTTCGGGACCAATCAAGGTAAGGCTTATCTCTTTTTCTTTAGCAAATTGAACCATATCTTGAAGAGTGTTCAAGGTATAACAAATCCCTAGTGAACTCATGCCCCCATTTCCGGGTACGCAATATAATTCTTTTACCTCTGGATTTTGCATAACTTTCCAGGCAATGCAGTGTTCTCTTCCTCCACTTCCAATCAACATGACTTTCATAAAATTCACCCCTTTACCCTAACCGTTCTTCCCTGAACCATAAGCTTATCTTCCAACAGCATTTTAATCGCTTGGCAATAGATTTCATGTTCTTTCTCAAGTATTGACTGGGAAAGTGATTCTACCGTATCGTTATCTTTGATTAGAACCGGAGCTTGGAGAATAATAGGCCCGGAATCCATCCCTTCGTCTACAAAGTGAACTGTACATCCACTCACTTTTACTCCATATTCCAAAGCTTGTTTTTGAGCATCTAAACCAGGGAAAGCCGGTAAGAGAGAAGGATGGATATTGAGAATCCGATAATAAAATTGAGAAATAATAGCTTTCCCAACGATCCGCATATAACCGGCCAGACAGATGATTGATGGATTTTCCTTTTTTAAAACTTTTAAGAGTTCATCTTCATAGGCTTTTTTCCCGGTAAAACTTTTAAAATCGAGAACCAAAGTTGGTATTTTCGCCTTTTGAGCCCTGATTAAAGCGAAAGCATCAGGATTGTCGCTAATCACTAAGGTTATTTTTCCAGGGATGAAACCGGATTGAGTTGCATCGATGATGGCTTGAAGATTGGTTCCTCTTCCTGAAGCCATAACAACAATATTTTTTTCAATCATTCCATTTCACCCCTTCCCGATCTAATATAACTTCCCCAATCAGATAGGCGTTTTCACCATTTTCATTGAGTAGATGGAGAGTTTTATCAATTTCAGATTTTTCAATGATCAAAATCATTCCTACTCCCATATTAAAAGTTCGCCACATTTCGGTTTCTGGTATTTTTCCAATTTTCTGTAGAAAAGAGAAGATTTCAGGGATGTGTATTTCATTCTTGAAGAGCGATACACCATGGTGTTGAGGAAGGATGCGGGGTACATTTTCCACAATTCCACCTCCAGTAATATGAGCTATTCCCCGAACCGATACTTCCTTTAGTAATTTTAAAACGCTCTTAACATAAATTCGGGTTGGCTTCAACAACTCTCGGGCTAAGTCAAGGTCACCAACCACTTGATCGTATTGAATGTGGTTCCAATCTAAAACCTTTCTTACTAAAGAAAATCCATTGCTATGAAGACCTGATGAGGCTAAAGCAATAACCCCATCCCCATTTTGAATACTATGTCCATCTATCAGGTGATCTTCTAAAACCGATCCGACCGCAAATCCAGCTAAGTCATAGTCATTATCTTGGTACATACCCGGCATTTCAGCGGTCTCTCCCCCCAATAAAGCACACCCAGCTAATTGGCACCCTTGCACAACTCCTGAAATAACTCTTTCCAGAATATTCGAATGCAATTTTCCACAAGCAAAATAATCAAGAAAAAACCAGGGTTCGGCACCAGTACAAAGAATATCGTTCACACACATAGCTACCAGATCGATACCAATAGAATCGTGAACCCCCAGATGAATAGCAATCTTTAATTTGGTCCCGACACCGTCGGTACTGGCAACTAAACAAGGATGGTTTTTCCCTTTTTCTCCCATACAAAAAACTCCAGAAAAACCTCCGATATCGGTAATAACCTCGGACCTTCGGGTAGACTTTACCAAGGTTTTTATTTTTTCAACTGTCGTATTGGCTAAATCAACATTTACACCGGCTTTTTGATAAGTCCATCCTTCAGTCACTCTTGATCCTCCTCATTTAAACCAGCATTTTTAAAAATATAATCAACTGAATGAAGAAAATGCTGGTAGTCAAAAAGCTTTTTGATTTCTTCTTTAGAAAGATACTTCTTCAATTCATCGTCTTGAAGTAAAATATCCTGAAATGAGGTTTGGGGATCTTCCCATGTTGTCAACGCTGAACGCTGAACAATTTTATAAGCATCCTCTCGACTTAACCCCTTCTTAATTAATTCAAGGAGAATCCGTTCCGAAAAAACCAAACCACGATTGGACTCTAAATTCTTTTTCATATTCTCGGGGAAAATTCGTAAATTATCCAATAATCGACAAAATGTAATAAGTAAATAATCACAGAGTATACAACAATCGGGAATAATGATGCGTTCTGCTGAAGAATGAGAAATATCCCGTTCATGCCAAAGTGGAATATTCTCCATCGCAACTATTAGATTTCCTCTTAAAACTCGACTTAAACCACATATTTGTTCTCCGGTGATGGGATTTTTTTTATGGGGCATAGCCGATGATCCTTTTTGTCCTGAAGAAAAGCCTTCTTCAACTTCTCGGATCTCGGTTCTTTGCAAGCTTCTTAGCTCCAAAGCAAACTTTTCCAAGGATGTCCCAATCATGGCCATTGCCCAAACCAATTCGGCATAACGGTCTCTTTGGATAATCTGGGTAGAAACTTCCGCCGGTTTTAAACCCAATTTTTCACAAACATATTGTTCTACAAAGGGTGGAATATTCGCATAATTCCCTACTGCTCCAGAAATTTTTCCAACCCTTATATTTTCACGGGCTTCAATTAATCGATGGTAATTTCTTTGCATTTCGGTATACCACATGGCCATTTTTAGCCCAAAGGTGGTTGGTTCAGCGTGAATCCCATGGGTCCGTCCCACCATGAGAGTGTTTCGATACTTTATTGCTTTTTGTTTGATGGAACTGAGAGCCTTTCGGCAGTCTTCAAGAAGTAAATCGGCTGCTTCTTTCATTAGAAATGCTTGGGCAGTATCCAGCATATCGGATGATGTCATACCAAAATGAATAAAACGGGATTCTAAACCGCATTGTTCGGTTAAACTAGTAAGAAAGGCAATGACATCGTGGCGAGTGATGTTTTCAATTGCTTTCATACGATCAAGAGAGAGAGTAACCTGATTAGTAATCTTTTTATATTCATCCTGAGACAATAATCCTAGTTTAACCCAAGCTTCCAAAGCGAACATTTCAACTTTTAACCAAACTTGAGCCCGGTGTTCTTCGCCCCAAATTTTACTCATTTCCTGTCGACTGTAACGTTCAATCATTCTGACTTACTCCTTTCTTGAATATTTCCACAACGGGGACAATATCGTGCTTGGGCATCGATATATTTCCCGCAAGACTGGCATTGTTTACGAGGTGGCTGTCCCATTTCTCGGTATAGTGCTTCTCGAACTTGATCGATTTCATCTTCAATCGAAAGAATCTCCTGGACGTCTTCTTTTAGATCTTCTCTTTCCAGTTCTTTATTGTGAAGTAGTTGGAACACTTTTTTCCCAAGACTTAGAAATCCCTGATCTTTTTCTCCGGCAAGAGAGCGAAGATGAATTTTTAGTCGAAAGATATTCCAATAATTTTTCAAAGCCTCTCCCTCCAGCATCATAATCACTAGCTTTATTTTGCTTGTCATTTTAGCATATTTTTATCCACTTCCCGGAAGAAATATCTTGCATTTTCTCTGGGTAAAGGTTAATCTGTTGGAAAAAAGAGGGAGGGAACATTATTTGAAAATCTCTCACATTTTGGTACCAACTGATTTTTCCCCATTCTCTGATCTGGCAATTCAAAATGCGGCTTTCTTTTGCAAAGTTTTCGATGCCCAACTTACTTTAGCCCATGTCCTTACCTTGAGTGAAGTGAATGCACTCACCTCAGAACCTGGAAATCCCTGGGAAAACGTTATCCAAGCTATCCAAAACGATATGCAACAAGAATATAATAAAAACTCATCTGAATGCCAACTAGGAAAAAATCCAATTTTAGAAGTTCTGGTTGGAGAACCAGCCGAAGAAATCGTTAAGTTTGCCGAAGAAAACCAGGTTAACTTGATTATTATGGGGACTCACGGAAGAACTGGACTTGCCAGCATATTCTTGGGAAGTGTTACGGTTGATGTTATTAAAAAGACTTGTATTCCAGTTACGGTTATTAAGTGTCTATCGGCTCTTCATTGAGAAATAATGGTTACGGGGAGATTCCTATCTCCCCGTAGGAAGGAACTGCTTTTACTCAAATCTACGTTTTTCATCCTCAAAAATTACCTGATAATTGTTTGTCGGGATTAAAAACTCCTTCCGACCTAACTTTTCAAAAACTTGATCTAAAAATACCGGCTTGGCATGACGATAGATAACACCGGTGGGAATCTTGTCTCCCCACTCCAGAGATTTTTTAAACGCACCGACTTGATCTTCGGGATCATACTCTTCGGGAAGAGAATACACTCGGCTTTTATACCATCCAAAAGTATTGGTACGATTAAAAGTGACACAAGGTTGAAGAACGTCCACCAAAGAAAATCCCTTCCATTGGATGGCTTGTTTAAAAATTGACTTTAATTCTTTTTTATCACCGGTAAATCCACGAGCGACAAAGCTAGCTCCTTGAGATACAGCCAGAGCTAAGGGGTGGAAAGATTCGGAAACTGTTCCAAGAGGCTGGGTTTTGCTAACAAAACCAACCTCTGAAGTCGGAGAGGCTTGTCCTTTAGTCAAACCATAAACCTGATTATTATGAACAATGACTGTAATATTGGGGTTTCTTCGGATAGCATGGATAAGGTGGTTACCACCTTCACCATACATACAACCATCACCAGATTCAGCTATAACAGTAAGATCTGGGTTTACTGATTGAATACCAAAAGCAACTGGAATTGAACGTCCATGCAGACCGTTAAAAACATTGGCTTGTACATAATGGGGAGCCTTGGCTGCTTGACCAATTCCTGAAACCAGCACCACTTGGCTTGGTTTTAAACCAAGCTCGGCCAAAGCTTCGGAAAGAGCAGTGAGTAAATTAAAATTTCCACAACCGGGACACCAAGCGATTTCTATCTGATTTCGAAAAGGAGATATCATGAAAGCACCTCCCGAATTTGATCCACCAACTCGTTTACAAAAAAGGGCCTTCCGTCATAACGGTTAACGCGAAGATCAAATGAAGTTTTCGTTTCTCTTTCCAATAACCTTGCCAGTTGACCTTGGAAATTTCCCTCCACAACAATCGGTTTAGGAACTGATTTCAAAATCGTAAGAGTATCTGTTGATAAAGGATAAATATCGTTAAAATGAAGTAATCCAGCCTCAATTCCCAGCTTTGCCAGCTTTTCTCTTGCTTCAAACAATACTCCGTAAGTTGAACCCCATCCGATTATCGTGGCGGTTTGGCCGACTATATGAACTGGGGGTTGGGTTTCTTTTTTCATCTTTTCAATTTTTTTCATTCTTTTTTGATGCATTTGAACCCTTTGGTTTAAATCTTCAGTCAAATGGCCAATCTCGTCGTGTTCATCGCTATCGGCAACTACTAAAGCCTCACTCATCCCGGGAAGAGCGCGTGGAGAGATTCCAGAATCGGTAAGAGCATACCGCTGGTAAGAGTGGTCACCAATAACAGTTTGTATTTTCTGGGGTTGCTCATTCATTTTCATTTGAGAAAATGTCCAACTACTATCGGCTAGGTATTGATCGGAAAGAATTATTACCGGAACTTGAAAACGGTCGGATAGATTAAAAGCACGAATCATTGTATCGATAGCATCTTGGGGGTCTCGAGGAGCAAATACAAATCGAGGAAATTCATCGTGGGAAGCTGAGAGGACAAATTCAAGATCACCCTGGGAGGTTCGGGTTGGTAAACCGGTTGAAGGACCTGGGCGCATACCATCTAAAACAACTATTGGAGTTTCGGTCATAGCCGCCAATCCTAAACCTTCTGCCATTAAACAAAAACCTCCTCCTGAAGTGGCTGTCATCGCCTTAGCACCAGCATAGGATGCTCCAATGGCCATATTAATTGCTGCAATTTCATCTTCAGCTTGTTCGACAATAATACCGTATTTTTTAGAGCGGGATGATATGAAATTCATGACTCCGGTTGATGGTGTCATGGGATAGGCGCTATAAAAAGTACATCCTGCCAGGATCGCACCCAGACCTAAAGCTTCATTTCCTCCTATTAATAAAAGATTTCCCTGGTTCGGATTTCCATTTTTTTTATCTAAAAATTGCCGAGGGATTTGTTGTCTCTTGATTTCCTTTTGTCCTAAAGCAAGTGCTTCTTTATTGAGCCGAACGACATCATTACCTTTTTTTTGGAAAATTTCCTCCAAATACAATTCGGCAATTTTATCATCGATCCCCAAAATTTCAATTAAAGCACCTACTGCAATAATATTGGCAAATATCCGATTTCCTAATTCTTCTGCCATTTCGTTAAAATTAATTGAGATCGCTGAAGAAGTTGAAGGTGATTTTTTAATCATCCCTATCATTATCCCATCCGATTTTAGTGCTGGTTGGTGTATTTCCTGAGTTTCAGAGTTGAGACATACTAAAAGGTCTAAATCGGTACCAATGGCTTGTATCGGTTGATCAGAGAAGCGAATTTGAACCGAATTGTGCCCACCACGAATGCGGGAATGATAGTCTTGAATAGAAAAAACATAAAAACCACTTCGGATGAGAATACGCGATAATACCTCACCTATGGTTTGAACACCCTGCCCTGCTTCGCCTCCTATGGTAATGATTATATCTGGCATGTCATCCCTCCTCCCTTTCAGCAGTTAGAGAATTCGCTTAATTCTCTCCTTTAAATGGAGATAGAAAATCCACCCATTCTTTTTGCTCATAGTCACTATGTTGAATTTCCTTTTGCCATTCAAGGGGAACTTCCCCAATCTCAATTAAGCGATAAATGGTTTTTTGGTCCTTTTGGTTAGCTACAATAAAACCTTTCATTTTGACAGTTGACTCCCAAAAAGGGAAGCGGATACCATCATGAGTGAGCTTCTGAAGCATGGGGGTTATTATGGGTAGAAATAAATTATCCAGTTGGAAGGACCAAAACATTCCAGTGATGGTATCATTCACCCGAAGTTGAAGACATTCACCAAAGGGGTCGTATAATTTTTTCTCACCAGTTTGAAAAAAATTAACCTGTTCACCTTGTAACCAGCTTTCCTCTACACCAATGACTTTTCCCAAAGCCAACAAAGATACAATAGAGATTAATTGTTTCGAATGAACCGAAGCGTATTCCTTCATCATATCATCAATAATAAGTAATTCTTCAGCTTCCATGTCAGCCAAAACCCTCATAAGCTGTTGGTGCTGATTTTGTATCTTTAATACATAACGGGAATTTTCAGTAATGAGCAAAAAAGATAAAGGCTGGTCATTCCATAAAACATCCCCTCTAATCGAAAGGGCTGAAACGGAGAGAGAAAAGCAACCAATTACTAGGAGAAGACACCCAATGATACCAAAGGTTTTCACACCACACCTCCTCAAATTGATAAAATCAGTTTACCATAATCAGAGGAAAATTTTTATAATTTCCTACCTTCAGCAAAAATACCTCCCTATCGATTATGAATCGATTGAAGTCATTGTAAAAAAGGATTCTTTTTAATTTAATTTGCCAATCTATACTGGTAGGGTTCTTAAAATTTCTTGATGATATTCTTGAATAGAACGAACCTGAATGGGAAATTTTTTAAGCCGCTCAATAGCATAGACTGTAGCTTCGGCTCCGGAAAGCGTGGTAACATAGTTGATGCTTTTTATTACAGCTTCCTTTCGAATAAAGCTACTCTCCACCTGGGTTCGTCCTCCCGAGGGGGTATTGATGATCAAGTCAATTTTTTGGTTTTTTATAAAATCCACAACATTGGGGCGGCCTTCTCCAACCTTATTCACAATTTCAACTGTAATACCATTATTCATTAATACTTTAGCAGTTCCTTTGGTGGCAACAATTTGGAATCCAAGGTCAACCAGTTTCTTGGCTACAAAAATAACTCCTCTTTTATCTTGATTTTTAACACTAATAAACACCCTCCCCGCTTGAGGAAGTTGGGATTGAGTTCCAATTTGTGACTTGGCGAAAGCCATTCCAAAATCAGCATCAATACCCATCACTTCACCCGTTGAACGCATCTCAGGACCTAATATTGGGTCAACACCAGGAAATCGATTAAAAGGGAACACTGCTTCTTTAACCGCAAAATGTCGGATTTCAACTTCGCGATTCAGGCCAATTTCCGATAATTTCCGACCAACCATAACCTGGGATGCTAATCGAGCTAAAGGAACTCCTGTGGCTTTGCTAACAAAAGGTATTGTTCTCGAAGCCCGTGGGTTAACCTCTAATACATAAACCGTATCTTCTTTAACTGCATATTGTACATTCATAAGTCCAATAACATTCAGTTCCCGAGCCAAAGCTTGAGTAAATAGCTTAATTTGATCAACAATTTCATCACTGAGAGAAAAGGGAGGGATCACACAAGCACTATCTCCCGAATGTACTCCTGCTTCTTCAATATGTTCCATAATACCGGCAACAATAGTCGTCTCTCCATCACTGATGGCATCTACATCCACTTCAATGGCATCTTCTAAAAATTTATCGATTAAAACTGGATGACCTGGTGAAATCTCTACGGCTTGATTCATAAACTCAAAAAGCTCGCTTTCACTATAAACTATCTTCATAGCTCGTCCACCTAAAACATATGATGGACGCACCACAACCGGATATCCAATTTGGACGGCAACTTCCCGAGCACCCTCAAAAGATACTGATACTCCATTTTTGGGCTGTATTAAGCCTAACCGGTCTACCAAAATTTTAAAACGATCCCGGTCTTCGGCGATATCTATGCTTTCAGGTGATGTCCCCAATATTGGAACTCCAGCTTTTTCTAAATCTCTTGCTAAATTCAAAGGAGTTTGCCCACCTAGCTGAACAATCACCCCAATTGGTTTTTCCTTAACTATAATATTTAATACATCTTCCAAGAAAACTGGCTCAAAGTATAACTTATCGCTCGTATCATAATCCGTACTAACGGTTTCTGGATTACTGTTAACCATTATGGTTTCATAGCCAAGATCCCGCAAGCCCCAGGTTGCATGAACGCAACAATAGTCAAACTCAATACCCTGACCGATACGATTTGGTCCTGCCCCTAGAATTATTACTTTATTTCGGGAACTCGGATTAGCTTCACATTCTTCTTCATAAGTTGAGTAATAATAAGGGGTTTCAGCTTCAAATTCTGCTGCACAGGTATCAACTTGCTTATAAACCGCTTTGATATTATTTTTTAACCGAAAATTCCTTAAGACCCACTCGGATTCTTTCCAAAGAGTAGCTAGTTGACGGTCAGAAAACCCAAACTCTTTTGCTCTTCTTAAGTGTTCGGGATCGATGTTTTCCCAAGAGCTTAAGTCTACCAAACTTTTTTCCATCTCGATAATTTCATCTATCTGTCTTATAAACCAAGGGTCAATAGAGCTTAGAGCATAAATCTCTTCCAGAGAAACACCCTCCTTGAGTGCCATTTTCAAAAAGAATAACCGATCGGGATTGGGCTTTTGGAGTTTTTCTCGAAGGAGAAAGTGTTTTTTTTCAATGGTAAGGGTATTCCAGTTTTTAAGGTCTTCCAATCCGCATTTCCCAATTTCTAGCGATCGAAGACCTTTTTGGAGGGCTTCCTTGAAATTTCTTCCAATTGCCATGGTTTCTCCAACGCTTTTCATGGATATTCCCAATACCGGTTCAGTGTCGGGAAATTTTTCAAAGGTAAATCTGGGTATTTTTACTACACAATAATCTATAGCTGGTTCGAAACAGGCTGGAGTTTTACGGGTAATATCATTGGGTATTTCATCCAAAGAATACCCAACTGCCAATTTAGCTGCTATTTTGGCTATTGGAAATCCCGTTGCTTTGGAAGCTAACGCTGAGCTTCTCGAAACTCGGGGATTCATTTCGATGATAACCGTTTTTCCATTGGTAGGATTCAGAGCAAATTGTATATTACATCCTCCGCTCGCCACTCCAATTTCTCGAATGGCCCGGATGGATAAATCACGTAGATGTTGGTATTCTTTATCGGTGAGTGTTTGGGCGGGTGCAATGGTAATACTGTCTCCAGTGTGAATTCCCATGGGATCAAAGTTTTCAATTGAACAAATAACCACAACATTATCTTTGGAATCACGCATTACTTCCAGTTCAATTTCTTTCCAACCAATCACTGATTCCTCAATTAATATTTCTCGAATGATGCTACTTTCTAAGGCTTGTTGTGCGAGATTTTCGAATTCTTCAATATTATAAGCGATCGATCCTCCAGTTCCGCCAAGGGTAAAACTTGGTCGAATAACTAAAGGAAATCCAATTCTATTGGCAACTTCTTTGGCTTCATCAAGAGAATAAGCTCGGTCACTTTGAGGTACATCTATCCCAACTCGTAACATGGCTTCTTTAAATAATTCTCTATCTTCCGCTTTACTAATGGCTTCCGGTGAAGCTCCCAGTACTTTTATACCATATTTTTTAAAAATTCCTTGGTTTTCCAGTTGAACAGTGAGGTTCAAAGCGGTTTGCCCACCTAAGATAGGTAAAAAAGCATCGGGTTTTTCCCGGGCAATGATTTTCTCTATTACCTCAGGGATGAGCGGTTCAATGTAGGTTCGATCAGCCATTTCCGGATCGGTCATAATTGTTGCCGGATTACTGTTAATCAAGATTATTTCATATCCTTCACTCTTGAGAGCTTTACAACCTTGGGTACCAGAATAGTCGAACTCACATGCTTGACCAATTGTGATTGGACCAGAACCAACGATGCAGATTCGATGAATATCATTATTTCTTGGCACAATATTCCTCCATCATTTTGACAAACTGATCAAATAGATATGTTGTATCATGGGAACCCGGTGCTGCTTCTGGATGAAATTGAACGGAAAAAAGCGGATATTTACAATGCTTTATCCCTGCTAAAGTATTATCGTTGAGGTTGATGTGGGTTATTTTGAGATCTGACATGGGAAGTGTATTGACATCCACCACAAAGCTGTGATTTTGAGTGGTAATATAGACTTTTTCATTCAAAAGATCTTTTACCGGATGATTTCCACCATGATGGCCGAACTTAAGCTTGTAGGTTTTCCCACCCAAAGCTTGACCAATGATTTGATGACCTAAACAGATTCCAAAAACTGGTAATTTTCCAATAATTTCCTGAACTAATTCAACCGCATAATGAAGAGCGGCTGGATCTCCGGGACCGTTGGACAGAAGGACACCATCAGGACTGTCTTTAATGAGTTGATGAGCAGTGGTTTTGGCTGGATAAACCTTCACTCGGCAACCTCGAGCAGCTAATTGTCTTAATATATTGTATTTAACACCAAAATCTATTACCGCTATGGTGTAATTGCCTTCTGATTGCCAAAAATAAGGTTCTTCGGTAGTCACTTCTTTAGCCAGGTCAACACCTACCAAGGGAGGTCCTTGAATGGCTTTCTGAACCAGCGAATCTGGGTTAAGGTCTTCGGTTGAGATAACTGCTTTTAAAGCTCCCTTTTCCCGAATGTGACGGGTAATTGCTCGAGTATCAACTCTTTCCATCCCAATGATTCGACAACGGATTAAATACTCGTCCAAGCTTTCTTCAGCTCTCCAATTACTATACAAAGGACTTTTTTCTCTTACAATGAAGGCTTCTAATTGAGGTTGTGAAGATTCTCCATCTTCTGAATTTAAACCGTAGTTTCCAATTAAAGGGTAAGTCATGGTAACAATTTGACCACAATAAGAAGGATCTGTTAATATCTCTTGATAACCGGTCATGCTGGTGTTAAAAACAATTTCACCAAACGCTTCTCCGGTTGATCCAAAAGAGTGTCCCCAAAAACACCGACCATCTTCCAGAGCTAATAGCGTTTTCATTTATCTAAAACACCCTCCGACTAATATAACATGCTTGTCAAGCCCTTTATCTCAAAAAACATTTGTGAATAAAACTATCTCTACCAGGTGACAACAGGTAAATGGAGCCACCATAAGCTCTTCCCTTTAGAGATCTGTAGAATTATCATACCCTTTCTTTTTTATTTTTCTATGAAAATAGAAACAAAATCTATTTCCTATTTAGATAAATTTCTTGTTTTTAGCTTCAGGAATGAACTTTTCATTCATGCGCTGTCAAGAATAATAAGAATTTCATCGAGAGAATCAATCATCCAATCAGGACGGAATTCTTTTAGGATGTCTTCTCCATGCATTCCCTGGGTATACCCTACCACACCAACCCCAGCAGATTTTCCGGCGATTATATCATAATGAGTATCACCAACAAATAAAGCTTCTTGTGGAGATATTTTTAAATGAGCTAAAGCGTACCAAACGCCTTCTGGCGATGGCTTGGGCTGGATACCCAAAGAAAGGTCAATAACAACATCAAAAGATACCGGAAAGGGCAGTCTATCAATCAGTCTTTTTGCTGACCTTCGGTTGGTGACTATTCCAACCTGAATATTCTTTTGCACCAAGATGTCTAAGAGTTCAAAAGACTCAGGATTGATACTTATGTCTTCAGGCTGT
This sequence comes from Atribacter sp., assembly GCF_035418125.1. Classification (NCBI taxonomy): domain Bacteria; kingdom Pseudomonadati; phylum Atribacterota; class Atribacteria; order Atribacterales; family Atribacteraceae; genus Atribacter; species Atribacter sp. The sequence continues at coordinate 39,074 of NZ_DAOLQM010000001.1, forward strand.
TCCAAAAAAAACTCCCGATACAAATTGGCACCTTCTTCTGGATCGGGGAATCGTAAAACCGAAAAAGCTTCAACCATTGAAAGTCCGATTGTCCCTCGAATCATTTCTTCTTCGGGTTGGCATAGGTTATGCATCATAAAACATTTTTGGATTCCCTTAATAATGGCCTTTTCGGCAAAAATTAAAGTACCATCAAGATCAAATAAAACTGCCTTAATCATGTAAATTGGGTAATTGGTGCGGATTTCTTGACACCCAGTTATAATAGAGACTGGCCGGGAGAAAGTAACCGAGGTATCTCCAATTCCACAAAGCTCGCTTCATTATTTTTGGTAAAGTATAAAATTTTCGATATAACTCATTGTGTTCAAATTGGAGTTCTTGTGGGGTCATTTTAGCTGGTTGATAGACGACATGAGAAAAATCATAATTAGTCCAATTGTAGGAAAAGATTCGGTTGGTATCTTTAAATTTTTCATAAACTTCAGTTCCTGGTAAGGGGGTCAGAATATTAAAGGTAGCAAAATCAATTTTGGTATCTTCGATAAACTTCAGGGTATTATCAAAAACTGATATATCATCGTTATCAAAACCAAAGACAAAGGAACCAACTACCATAATATGATGTCGGTGGAAATTTTCAATTAATTTCTGGTACTTTTCTATGGGATTAAACTGCTTATGCATCTCTTTTAAATTCATTTCGTTAACCGATTCGAAGCCAACAAATAGACAGATACAACCGCATTTTTGGGCAAGGCTAATTAATTCTTCATCTTCAGCCATCTTAACCGTTCCCTGACTCACCCACTTTTTCTTTAATGGAATTAACGCGCGAAAAAGTTCTTTCGAGTACTTTGGATTCCCAACAATGTTATCGTCCAAAAAGCCAATCATCTTCGACCGACAGCGGCTTACTTCTTCAATGACGTTTTCAACCGGTCGATGGCGATAACGTCTTCCATTGAAAGTAGAAACCGAGCAAAAACCACAATTATGAGGGCACCCGCGGGTTGTTTGAAAAACATTTTTTAACAAGTAACCTTTCCCTAGCAAATCTAAACGCGCTGGTGGAAGGTCGGTTAAACAAGGAAGCTCTTCATTTTTGTAAAACCTTTGTAATTGACCTTGTTGAAAATCATCTAAAACTATTTTCCATAAATTTTCAGCTTCACCAATGACAACACAATCGGCATGTTGAATAGCTTCATCAGGAAGAGCAGAAGGATGAATACCTCCTAAAACAACTTTTTTATTTCTTTTTCGAAACTCATCGGCAATTTGATAAGCACGAACTGAGGTTGCGGTCATGGCTGTTATGCCTATCAAATCATAATCGCTATTAAAATCTATTTCATGTAATCTTTCGTCGATGATAGTAACCGAGTGCTCTTTAGGGGTTAACCCGGCTATTATGGTAAGGCTTGCTTGCGGGAAAGGAACTAGGATTGCCTTTTTTTTCGATGCCCTGATTGACTCAGGCGCAATTAATAATATTTTCAATTGTTTCCTCCTTTATTTTGGGAGGGGTTATAACATAGGTTCCGTCATTCCCCAATGGAGATCTCTTTTATTGATCGTTTCTTTGATGTTTGCTAGAAACCGTTTAACCTCATTCCTATCCACAGAACAGTAAATATAAATAAATATTTCCAACCAATAAAGTAGTCTTTCCTCTTCTTGGGAAAAACCCGAATGATATTATACACTATTCTTTAAAATACCGTTATTAAAGATAAAAAATTTTTGCGTGGTCGAATAATTTTTTCTCCGCATGTTGATAGGAAATTCTATCCCTATTTCGGCTTCTTTCTCGACCCTTCCCCTGGAAAAGAAATTTATATTTTAACTCTGGTTATTTCTCCATAATAGACTGAATGAAAATCTCCCGAAGAATAATATTCACGAAGGATTTCCGGAATAAAATTTGTTTCTATAACCTTGGTTTTTTGAACTATAATGCACTCAAAATGAATAGGGCATTCTTTAATGATTGGAACAGAAAAGTCTTCGTTATATATAGGAGTAAAAGCTGTACTTTTAAATTTATCAACTGTCGCTCCTGAGACACTCCCACACCAGTTTATTTCTCCTTTCATGTTATCAGTCGGAACACACACCGTAAAGGAGGGGTTTTCCTCAATATGAATAAATGAAAAACGAGAAGGCCTTACCAAAACCGATATAATAGGCCGTCCCCAAATTATTCCTCCCTGCATCCATCCAATGGTCATAATATTCGGTTTCCGTTCTTTTCCTTGAGTAACCAGAAAAACCCCACTGAGTCTTTCAATTGCTTGATAAGATTCAGTTAGGGCTTTTTTCCACAGAGCTTGATTGAGAGACATAGAACATCCTCCTTGACCTATTTAATTAAACCGATGATAATAAAATACATTGTTTTAATCTTATCATTATTCCGAGATCAATGAAAATTCTTCTTCTTTTTTGTTTTAATGGAGAAAAGCTATTAGAAATAGACACTATTCTATTGAACAAATTGAATATTTCGGAATATATTTGGTATCGAATTGAAACGCATTAATTGTACAATACAATCAATGATAAAAAAACAGAAAGAGAGAAAACTATGGATGAGCTTTTTTATTTTCAAAAGGCTACAGATATTTCTTGTACTTGTGGTGAAACTCATCGCATTTTAACCCAAAAAACCATCGTTGATCACTCGCTTTTAGAGCAGATACCACCCATTCTAAACCAGCTTAATTTGGGAAAGAAATGCTTGATCGTTTTTGACGAAAATACCTACCAGGCAGCTGGGCAAAAAATTGTAACAATATTAAACCAAGAAAAATATGAAACAATTCCTCTTTTACTTTCTCATAACTCTCCGACTCAATACTTAGAGCCTGACGAAGACACCCGACATCAGGTTGGAACTGGTTTAAGATACCAACCAGATTTTATGATTGCAGTTGGTTCAGGAGTTATTAATGACCTGGTAAAATTCGTTGCCCATCGGTCTCACCTTCCTTATGTAGTAGTTGGCACCGCAGCATCAATGGATGGATATCCTTCCCTTGGCGCGCCCATGTTGGTAAATGGATACAAAATCACTTTTGAAGCAACCCCTCCCAAAGCGATTTTTATGGACCTCGACGTATTGGTAGAAGCTCCCTTAGACCTTCTCCAATCAGGCTTTTCTGATTTAATCGGGAAAACTACGGCCAACTCCGACTGGGTTCTGCGTCATCAGCTTCAAGATGAATATATTTGTCAGTATTCCTGGGACTTAGTCAAGGAAGCCCTTCGGATTTTGTGGGAGTCTGCCGACCAAATCCCTCAACGAAAATCCGAAGCCGTCAGAGCTTTATCCATTGCTCTTCTCAACTCAGGTTTTAGCATGGCACTGGTTGGTGATTCTCGACCAGCTTCAGGTGCTGAACATCTCATCGCTCATTACTTAGAAATGATTAGTCTTTCCCGGGGAGAAAATACCTCTCTTCACGGTTTAAGGGTGGGAGTTGCCACTCTCTTTATCCACAAAATGTATCAGAGATTTTTAAAAGAAATTGATACCATCGATTGGGAGAAGATTGCTTCTCCCCACCCTATTCGGGTAAACAAGGAAATCTTACAGGAAAAATTTGGTTCTCTCTATCCATCGGTCGAAAAAGAAGCAACTCAAAAAATCACATCTCCAATGGTTTTTATCGATTCTTTCAAAAAACCGGGATTTACCAATCATCTGCGACAAATGATATCAGAAAAACTATTTGCTATACCTGATGTTGAACAAGCTTTAAAACGATCGAAAACCCCATCAACTTTTGAAGAGCTAGGTTTTCCGCGATCCTTAGTGAAAGACTCTTTTCTTTTCTCCCGCTTTGTAAGAAGCCGAATTACGATATTAGACATCCTCGACCAAGCTGGTCTCTTAGAAGAATACGTTGAAGAATTTTTATAAAAATAACGCAACCCAGTATAAACCCTATTATCTGGGTTGCGTTCAAAACCTTCGATTAAAAAATATAAGAATTTAAAAGGTTTTCAATTTCAGCTTCCGACAACTCTGATTGATTATAGGTATAGGCAACCTCACCAGATTTATTGATGAGCAATAAGGCCGGTATTCCAGAACCGAAGAATCGATGGTAGACATCCCGGTTATAATCATCAAGAACAGGAAAGGTTAACCCATATTGTGATTGAAAGTCACGTAATTGCCCAATTGAGCTTGATACTCCAACTCCTAAAACGATCAAGTTTTGACTCTCTTTATACTTCATATAGAGATTTTGGATTCGAGGCATTTCATTACGGCAATGGGAACATAAAAAACCAAAAAAGGCGACCAATACCGGTTTCCCGCGAAATTCACTTAGTGAATATTGGTTTCCATCAAGATCAGAGAGAGTAAAATCGATTGCATTAGGAGAAACATAAGGAGTCGGCGAAGGATCGGCGGGAGATCCAGGCGTGGGGCTTGGTTGATATGGGTTATCAACCAAAAAACATCCGGGAAGCAAAATAAAAATGAACAAAAATAAAGGGATATACTTCAGTAGCTGATTTTGCTTACCATTCTTCAAGGTGAAATCACTCCAATCTTTTTATTTAGTCAACAATATACTTATTATAATATTCTCAATCTTCGGTTATAGAATTTCCAGTGTTCCCACCTCCTAATACTGTATCAATATCCCTTTTTAAGAAATTCAATGCTTCACTTGGTGGATTTGGTTGGGTCGATTTTAACTGATTTTCGAGATAGAGATGAAAAACCTCATCAGTATACACCTTTATTTGACTTAAAGTATTTGGATTTATGGATTTCTGTTGAGAATTTAATAAATTCAAAAAAGCAAAAAGTATCTTTTCGTAATTACCTAAAACCATTGGGGCAAGTTCCATTGAATATTTATAATCTTTCCAGGCTTCATCTACTTCTCCTTTTAAAAGAAAAAGATCTGCTCTATGCCGATAGTACTCATAATTATAAGGCTCTATATTTAAAGCTTTTTGATTTTTCTCCAAGGCCAGGTTCAAAAATTCCTCCTTTTTTGTTTGTAAATAAATATCGGAAGATAAATTGCTCAATTGATATAGGACATTATCGTGCCAGGGATTGAGGCGGACGGCTGTTTCCCAGGCTTTCGCTGAATGAACGAAATCATTCCCAGCTCGATATTCATTCCCTGATTGGTAATAATACTCGGCATTCCCCAAAAAAATGCTTAAAATAAAGAAAATAAGCGTTAACAGCAAGGGAATTATTAATGGAATAGAGAGTTTTAGCTTTTGTAAAGGATAAAAACTCAGCAAAAGGCCTAGAAGTGTCCAAGCAAAAATATGATAAGCGCCCATGGCAAAATTTAAGTCAATGCTGCTATGTAAAAAAATTAAAAAGACCCCGGCTCCCAAGTAAGGGATTATTGATATAGACTGATTTTGGTTTGTGGAAATTATACAAATATACAATGAATAGAAAAGTAAAAATAAAAGGGGAACCAATCCCAAGACTCCTGATTCAACCAAAGTATTTAAATAAAAGGAATGAGGGAACTTAGTATAATAGGTATGAGACTGAAAGGAGAAATACCGTGCTGCCCAACCCCCACCGCCCCAACCCAAAAGAGGCTTTTTTTGAATCATTTTTAAAGCATCACGGTAAAAAGTAAATCGATAAATAACATTTTTTGTTTCAAAGCTGATATCTCTTCCCTTTTCTCCAAATCCTCGAACAAAAGTGAAGTTCTTTACATCGAATTGAATAAAAAAAACGAAAAAACATTCTATTCCCAAGATTACTAATAGAATTAGAAAAAAAACCAGTTTTTTATTGATTTTATTCACCAAGAAAATTTGTTGATTAGGTAAAAACAAAAAGCTTAACAAAAAGAAGGAGCCCAATCCAATCAAAAACAAAACTAAAAAATCGAAGGGAAGAGCTTGAGACAAACACCTATCCAACTCTATCTGTAAAAAAATGCTTGGCAAGAGCAATGAAGATAAAATTAAAACAACTGAAGTTATGTATTCTTTTTTTCTGACTAAAATAAAAAGAAATAGAAGTGTAATTAAAAAGATAAGATTTGTGCCTCTCGAAAAAGCAAAAAGAAAACCAAAGAAAATCAAAAATAAAAGAACACCATTTATCAGCTTTTTCCACCAATTTTTTTCTTGAAGGTAAATAAAAATTCCTAAGAACAAACAAACAGCAAAAAAAGATGCCGAGGTGTTTTGATATTGAAAGGCAGTGGCCAATCTTCCGGAAAAATATAAACCCCAAAAACTCATTCCTAAAAAATTTTGAAATCTTTCCGGAATAAAGTGGAAGGCATCAAAGATTGCCAAAAGCGATAATACACCAGCATTACAGACCATTATTTGAATTAAGAACATTTTTAATGATTTCTTTTGGAACAATTCCAATATCAACCAAAAAAGAAATGCCCACGCTATATAGCTGATAAAGGCAATTACTGAAGAATATTTACTGGAAGCTACTATAATCGTAAAAAGGTATACTATTGCTAATAAGAAAAAGAACATTTCCGGAAGGCTTAATTGGAAAAGTCTTTCTTTCTTTCGTACCATTGCCAGAAGATAAATAAGAAAGGCTAAAAAAATGAGAGTCAAAAATGGGAGTTTGTAATAATCAGGATAGATACCCCGGTAATAAGGAGAAAGGATTACAATGAATAGAACCAAAAAAAACGAAAGCTTCTCGGTAATTGAGGTCATTCCTTAATTTCCTGAAGCTGGTTTTTTAATTCTTTCAGAATCTCATTGTAAGTAGTGGTTTTCTTTACTGGTCTTAATGAATTATCCAAAAAAGCTGTAAATATATCATCGATACGCAAACCCTTTTCTAAATAATGAATAGCTTTTCTTTTATCAGATTGCATAAGGTAAAAATCAGCAACCGATAGACAGGTTTGTAGATAGTGCTCATAGGTTGTAGATATAAAGGGTGCTAAATAAATGGCTTTTTCAAATTCATTCAAACCAGTTTCAAAGTCTCCTTTTTCTACCCTTAAAACTGCTTTATTTTCTTGATATCGATAATCAAAAGGGGAATAGCCGGTAGCTTTTTCACTATGATATTCACTTTTTATTCTCAACTCTGCTTGCTTTTGGGTATTAAACAATTCCCGGTAATAAGTACTTAAAAGATAATGGCTTTGAGAATTGAAAGGAATCGAATTGACTGCTTTTTGATGGTATTGAATAGCTTGATTGATATCATCATGAGCTGCAAAATATCCGCCCCAAATTTTTGCCCGTTCTCCAGAAATCAAAAATAGGGAAAAAATCATTAAAAAAATAACCCCGGAAAACAACACCCAATTGGGTATTTTCATTTCAAATAAATGTCGATTTTTGATGGTGATTTGCTGAGATCGAGTTATTTGGTTGATGAAAGCAATAAACACCCAAATGCCAAAATAAAAAGAACCAAGAGCAAAATCAACATCAATGAATCCATGAAAAAATCCCAAAAACACTGCAGCTCCCAATCCTAAAACGAAAAGAGTATCCCAATTATCACTATTCACCTTTTTGAAACGATAAATTTGATAAAAAAGGCCAATTATTAACCCAATTGTTGCTAACAAACCAATAATGCCGATTTCAATCATCACTTGAAGAAAATAATTGTGAGTGTTTTCGCTAAAATAGGGATAGGATTGATGGGCAAAATAACAAGCTTCCCATCCTCCTCCTCCCCAACCAACGGTTGGTCGGGTTTGGAATATTTTTAAACCATCTCCATAAAAAATCCATCTTTCTTGAGAAATGATGGTGTTGAGAGTGATTTGCCGAAAACGATCACCCAAGAAGGCTGGTTTTAGTCCCAAAATAATTAAAATAACGAGAACAAGAGCAACACCAATTCCAACTGTTAAATAGGAGGTACGAATTGATGGTTTTGATAGGTTGATCAACTTTTTCCATAGGAAGGAAAGCAAATAGATGCTAAAAGCCTGTAAAAGACTCCCTAATAAGAGGAAACCAAAAAACTGACCGGGTAAATTGTTGAATAAAAAATTTTCCAAGCGCGGAGTAAAAAGTATTGTCCAAATAAATACGACCATGAGAATAAGAAGATGCTTTATCTTCTCTTTCCTTTTCAACAAAAAGAATAAAACCACCGAGGTTATGATAAATACCAACAAAGCTCCCCGGGAATAGGTAAAATATAATCCAGTTTGAAGAAAAAAAAGTATAAACCCCCAAAAACTGAGATAAACCGGTTTTTCTTCCAAAAAATGAATAAGAATCAAGGTTATTATCGCCATTGCGAGATAAGCAGCAAAGGTATTTGGGTATTGCATAGTTGAATGCAAACGACCTGATGCTGCCAAAAAAAGATCTTTCATGCTCATCCCCAATGGTCGAGACAGAGGATTAATCCACCCAAATCGGTAGAAAAACCCCAGCAAAACCAGTAAAACAGCATTGATATTGAATGTTATTAAAAGAATTTTTTTTGAATGCTTGGTCAGGAATAAATTTGTGACCAAAAGAAAAAAGATAAAGTAAGCTACACTACTAAAAAATTCACGAAAAGCCATCCCTTGGT
>NZ_DAOLQM010000002.1:0-42379 GCF_035418125.1 Atribacter sp.
CTATCGTCGATTGGCTCGTAAGTATCATCCCGACCTCAATCCCGGAAACAAAGAATCCGAAAAACGCTTTAAAGAAATTAACGAAGCCTATGAAGTCCTGGGTGATCCAGAAAAGCGAAAAAGATACGATGAACTGGGATCGGCTTGGAATAGTTATGGGCAAAAAGATACTGAGCAATTTTGGAAAGATTACTATAACAAGTATGGATCGGGTGGAACCTCATACCAGCAAACCTATTCTACCAACTTTGAAGGAGGAGATTTTAGCGATTTTTTCCGAACATTTTTTGGTGATTTATTTGGAGGATCCAGTTCTCGAACCCATTCGACTCGTTTCCGATCTTCGAGGAAAAATGAATGGATAAACGGATATCCTCAGAAAGGTGAAGCAGAGCCTTCTTCCCATCCCATAGAAATTGATTTTATAGAGAGTGTTTTAGGAACGCGAAAGAATTTTCATCTTGAATTCGAAGAACCCTGTCCCCAATGTAGAGGCCAGAATCAAAACTGTACTACCTGTAATGGTCGAGGAATAGTCAGAAGAAAAAAAACCGTTGATGTAAGTATCCCCTCAGGAATTCAAGACGGAAGTAAATTAAGAGTACCTGGAGTGCTCAATGGGCGTGATTTATATTTAGTGGTTAAAATCCAACCCCATCCCTTTTTTAGGAGAGAAAAGCACGATATCCATCTTGACCTCCCATTAACTCTATACGAAGCTCTTTTGGGAACTGAAATTGAAGTGCCAACCGTTAATGGAAAAGTGAAAATGAAAATCCCTCCTGAAACCCAAAATGGAATGACTTTGCGGCTTCGAGGGCTGGGGATTAAGGATAGAAAAACTGGATCAGTAGGCGATCAATTGGTCAAAATTCGAGTTGTTTTGCCTACCCGTCTTGATGAAAAAGAAAGGAAATTATTTCAAGATTTATCGTCAATAAGGAAGGAAAATCCCCGATCTCATCTGTTCACATAAAGTCGATTAATAGGAATAGAGGAGGATGTATGTAAGATGGTAAAAAATAACCAAAAGGATGAATATTTCATAATCAGTGTGGTTGCTAAAATGACCAACCTGCATCCTCAAACTCTCCGGTATTATGAAAAAATGGGAATACTTAGACCTAATCGAAGTCAAGGAAATATCCGGTTGTATTCCTATCAAGATGTTGAAAGAGTGAGACAGATCAAAGCTCTAACTCAAGATATGGGAGTCAATTTAGCTGGAGTTGAAATAATCCTGAGATTAACTGAACAAATAGAAGCTATTCAAGGTCAATGGGAAAAAGAAAGAGAGAAAATGAGAAATCGAATCAAGGATTTAGAGGGAAGAATTTCGAAGGGTGGTGAGATTTTGTTATGAACTTTGAACAGTTTACCGAAAAAGCCAAAGAAGTCATTCATTTAGCTCAAAACATCTTATTAGAATATCATCACAATCAACTGGATGTAGAGCACATTCTTTTAGCTTTAGTTAAGCAGCCCGAGGGAATAACTGGCCAAATATTAGAACGTTGTCAAGTTTCTCCGGAAACCATTCAAAATGAATTGGAGACCTCTTTAGAAAAAAGACCCTCGGTTTATTTCCAAGCAAGCACTGAAGCTCAGATTTATATAACACCGCGAGCAAAATCGGTTTTAGACGGAGCGGTTGAAGAGGCCAAAAGGTTAAAAGATTCCTATGTTGGCGTGGAACATCTTTTAATTGCTGTGGTTAAAGAGGAAAGTGGTTTAAGCAATAAGATTTTAAAAAATTATAAAGTAGATGTTGAAAAAATATACCGAGCCCTACAAGAAATTCGAGGAAAAAGGAAAGTTGATGATCCTTATGCGGAGGGACGTTATATGGCCTTAGAAAAATATGGAAGAGATTTAACCCAATATGCTCAAGATGGGAAGCTAGACCCGGTAATCGGACGAGATAACGAAGTGAATAGAGTAATTCAAATATTAAGCCGACGGACCAAAAATAATCCAGTTCTTATTGGAGACCCTGGAGTAGGAAAAACAGCTATCGTAGAAGGTTTGGCACAAAAAATTGTCCAGGGGAATGTGCCAGAAAGTTTAAAAGGAAAACGTGTTATTATTCTTGATATGGGTTCTCTCTTGGCAGGTGCAAAGTTCCGAGGAGAATTTGAGGAACGTTTGAAAGCTGTTTTAGAGGAAGTTCAAAAGTCGGAAGGGAAAATAATTCTATTTATTGATGAACTGCACACCGTTGTGGGTGCTGGAGCAGCCGAAGGAGCCATTGATGCTGCGAACATCCTGAAACCTTTGTTAGCTCGAGGAGAGCTGCAAACAATAGGAGCTACTACTCTGGATGAGTATCGAAAATATATCGAGAAAGATGCAGCTTTGGAGAGGCGTTTTCAACCGGTTTTTGTAGGCGAGCCCAGTATTGAAGAAACCAAAAAAATCCTTCAAGGACTGAGGGATAAATATGAAGCCTACCATAAAGTGAAAATAGCAGATGATGCCCTTGATGCTGCGGCCGAATTATCGGCAAAATTTATTAACGATCGCTTCCTTCCTGATAAAGCAATTGATTTAATAGATGAAGCTGCTAGTAAAAAGCGTATTGATATCCAAAGTGTTCCACCAGAAATAAAGGATATGGAGCTTGAGCTGCAGAAAATGGCTCAAGAAGGGATGGCGGCAGTCCAGGCTCAAGAATACGAAAAAGCTGCTGCTTTGAGAGATCAAGCCGAAGCGCTTCGTCTTCGCTATCAAGAAACTCGGGATAAGTGGCTTCAAGAAAAACAAATGAGCGAGGTCGTTTCAGCTTCCGATATCGCTGAGGTGGTTTCTTCCTGGACTGGCATACCAACTACTCAACTGATGGAAAAGGAAAGAGAAAGGTTGCTTCGTATGGAAGAAGAGCTTCATCGGCGAGTAATTGGACAGGATGAAGCTCTTCATGCGGTTGCTGAAGCGATTCGACGATCCCGGGCGGGCATAACCGAAGGGAAAAGACCAATCGGCTCTTTTCTCTTTCTTGGACCTACCGGTGTTGGGAAAACTGAATTGGCAAAAGCTCTGGCGGAATTTATGTTCGGAAGCGATGATGCTTTGCTACGGATTGATATGTCAGAATATATGGAAAAACATACCGTATCCCGTTTAATTGGAGCACCTCCTGGTTATGTAGGATATGAAGAGGGTGGCCAACTGACCGAAATCGTGAGAAGACGCCCTTATCAAGTTATTCTTCTCGATGAAATAGAGAAAGCTCATCCCGATGTGTTTAATATCTTATTACAAATTTTGGATGACGGACGATTAACTGATGGACAAGGGAGAACGGTTGATTTTCGTAATACAGTTATTATTATGACTTCAAATTTAGGCAGCCAGGCATTCCGAAGTCTTTCCATTACTGAGTTAGCAGGATTTGAGAAATCGAAACAAGCAGTTCTTAAGGAAGTTGAAAGACATTTCAAGCCAGAATTTATTAATCGTATTGATGAAATCATTGTGTTCAAACCCTTAACAGAAGAACAAATTCATCAAATTGTTGACATAATGATGTCCTACCTTGAAAAACGGCTTCAGGAACAAGGGTTGAGTATTGTTTTGGATGACCAAGTGAAGGACTTTTTAGCAAAAAATGGATATGATCCTGATTATGGTGCTCGTCCGTTACGACGATTAATCCAGAGAAAAATAGAAAGTCCATTAGCCAGTGAATTAATCCGTTGTACTTTCCAACCCGGACAAACCATACAGGTGAAAATGGGTCCAGATCAACAAATTCAGTTTTCTTGTGAATAGCGATAGGATTGATCGATTTAATTGAAGTATTCAATTGGGGAGAGAGGTTCCCAAATAACTTTTCTGGGTATTTTTGTTTATTGCTGTGCTTAAAGATTAGACGTTCATGCCACTTAGTGGCAACAAAAAGAATAAAATCCATGAATGGGGCGCAATACATAGCGCCCCATTCCTTTTTTTAAATCTTGGGTAAGGGCTAGATTTATCTTGCCCGTGGATTTTCAGGATAGACCCTCATGCTGCCTAGTAGCACCAGATGAGGATGAAAATGAGTTGCCCCCTCACCTTCATCCTCTCCTACCAGGGGAGAGGAAAGAAAAGATAAAAGATGAGATCCTCACGCCCTCATAAAGCGAGGTCTCAGGATGACCGATTAAAGAATTCATTTGATGGTATTTTCAGGATAGAAAGTCAGGATTGAGGCATATTGAAATCCAAGATTAATTCTGATTTTAAGAGATAAAAGTTTACCTCGGTTTATTTGATAAAATTAAATAAAAGATTTATAATATTGTCCGAATGTTTCAGAATACCATACGAAGGAGGGTAACACGTGGCCCAAACTGAAGTACCAGAAAAAGCAAATGTTTTAGAAATATCTCCGGAGCAGCTGAGTGAACTGGAGCTAATCTTAGGTGATTATCAGGGAAAATCTGGTATGCTTATCCAGGCTCTTCATGCTGCCCAAAATCTTATTGGATATCTTCCTCCCCCAGTTTTAAGAATAGTAGCAAAAAAACTTGACTTACCACTGAGCGAAGTCTATGGAGTAGTTACTTTCTATCATTTTTTCTCCATGAAACCTCGGGGAAAGCACGTTATCCAGGTTTGTCTTGGAACTGCTTGCTACGTTCGAGGAGGGCAGGAAATTCTTACTCAACTTCAAAAGGAACTTTCTTTAGATATTGGAGAAATCACTGAAGATGGACTTTATTCCTTAGAAGTAATGAGATGTGCAGGAGCTTGTGGTTTGGCTCCGGTAGTTCGTATCGACAACGATGTTCATAAACGTGTCAATCCCTCTCAAATTACCAACATCCTTAAAAACTACCAATAATGAAAGAGTTAGCCTTGCATATCCTTGATATTATGGAAAATTCCATACGAGCCAATGCAAGCAAAATAAGCGTTTCTCTCGTTGAGGATAACCGCTTAAATCAGTTTATTCTCACTATTCAAGATAACGGGAAGGGAATGGATAAAGAGGTCCTCGCTCGAGTAAGAGATCCTTTCTTTACCGGTCAAAACAAAAAAGTGGGCATGGGTATTCCTCTTTTAGAACAACTGGCTTCGATGTGTGGTGGAAAACTTGATATCGTTTCCCAGCCTGGAAAAGGGACAACAATACAAGCTACCTTTCAAAGGAATCACATTGATCTTCCGCCTCTCGGCAATCTCCCTGAAACGCTTATGGTACTCTTTGCCTCTCATCCAGAAGTTGAAATCGAATATGAACATGTCAGGGATAATTGCCGCTGGTCTTTTAATACCAAAAGAATGTCTCAAGAGTTAGGTCTTCAGGGACCACAAGATATTTTTCCAGTTCTTCAAGGAATCAAAGAGTGGATACAATATCATGAAAACCAAATTCAGGAAGGAGTGTAGGGGGATGAAAATTACCAGTATTGAAGATTTAAAAAGGATTAAGGAAGAAGCTCAAAAAAATACTTTACTTCGGGAAGGCTCTGCTGATATAAAGATCGTGGTTTGCATGGGGACTTGTGGGATTGCTGCTGGTGCTCGTCAAGTGATGTCTTCACTTTTAGATGAAATTTCCAAAAGAAATTTAAAAAATGTCATTGTAACCCAAGCCGGGTGTATTGGTCTCTGTGACCGGGAACCCTTAATTAGCATAGAAAAAAGTGGAGAGAAAGTATTTTATGGGGATTTATCACCAGACAAAGCACGACAAATCATTTCTTCCCATGTGGTAAACGGTCAGATCGTTGGAGAATGGGTCGTACATACTGAACGATAGAACTCAATAGGAGGACAAACATTATGGCTGAGATGGAAAGAAGCCAGATATTGCTATGTGCTGGAGCGGCATGTGTTTCTTCAGGCGCATTGCTGGTCAAAGACGCACTTATCCGTGAAATCCAGAAAAATGGATTAGAAAATGAAGTTCGATTGGTGGAAACCGGGTGTGTTGGGCCCTGCAATATGGGTCCTTTAGCGATCATCTATCCAGAAGGAGTTTTTTATCAGAAGTTAGTTCCCGAAGATGCTCAGGAAATTGTTGAAGAACATCTTTTAAAAGGAAGAGTAGTCAACCGGCTTCTTTTCCAAGGGTCAGAAGATGAGCGAAAGAAGTTTATTGAAGAAATTGATTTTTTTAAAAAGCAAGTTAAGATTGCCTTGCGAAATTGTGGTTTTATCAATCCTCTAAATATCCAAGAATACATTGCTCGAGATGGTTATCTTGCTTTAGGGAAAGTTTTATCGTTCATGACGCCCGAGGAAGTTATCGAGATGATTAAAAAATCCGGACTTCGTGGGCGAGGAGGAGCTGGTTTCCCAACTGGATTGAAGTGGGAATTTACCAGAAAAAGCCAGGCTACCCCAAAATATGTTATTTGTAATGCTGATGAAGGCGATCCCGGAGCGTTTATGGATCGGAGTATTTTAGAAGGCGATCCTCATTCAGTTCTTGAAGCCATGGCAATTGCTGGATATTCAATTGGTGCGAATCAAGGCTACGTTTATGTACGTGCTGAATACCCGCTGGCAATTGAACGACTTTCCATTGCAATTGACCAAGCTCGGGAGTTAGGGCTCCTAGGAAAAAACATTATGAATAGTGGGTTCGACTTCGATGTTGAGATTCGCATTGGAGCTGGAGCCTTTGTTTGTGGAGAAGAAACCGCATTAATAGCGTCGGTTGAAGGCCGACGTGGGATGCCCAGACCCAAACCGCCCTTCCCGGCTCAAAGTGGTTTATGGAATAAACCGACGGTCATCAACAATGTTGAAACTTGGGCAAACATTCCATCGATTATAAATAATGGTCCGGAATGGTTTGCTTCCATCGGAACCGGAAATAGTAAAGGAACCAAAGTATTTGCTCTTGCCGGTGATATAAACAATACAGGATTAGTAGAGATCCCAATGGGAATGACTCTTGGTGAAATTGTTTATGATCTGGGAGGAGGAATACGCGACGGAAAAAAATTCAAAGCTGCCCAAATTGGTGGACCATCAGGTGGGTGTATTCCCAAAGAATTCCTGAATGTAAAAATTGATTATGACTCATTGAAAGAATTAGGAGCTATTATGGGTTCTGGTGGCTTGATTGTCATGGATGAAGACACCTGCATGGTGGACTTGGCTCGGTATTTTTTAGAGTTTGTCCAAGATGAATCTTGTGGTAAGTGCACTCCCTGTCGAATTGGGACCAAGCGGATGTTAGAAATTTTACAACGAATCACCGAAGGTCACGGTCGCGAGGGGGACATTGAACTGTTAGAAGAATTGGCAGTTCAAATTAAAAACACCGCACTCTGCGGCTTAGGGCAAACAGCTCCCAATCCGGTTTTAAGCACTCTGAAGTATTTCCGCGAAGAATATGAAATGCATATTCGTGAAAAACGTTGTACTGCCGTCGTTTGTCGTTCTCTATTCCAATCTCCCTGTCAACATACCTGTCCTTTGGAAATTGATATACCCGGATATATTTCATTAATTAAAGAGGGTGAATATGTTGAAGCCCTCCGGGTTATTCGTGAATCCAATCCTTTGCCTTCAGTTTGTGGAAGGGTTTGCCATCGACCTTGTGAAGCGAAATGTCGACGGGGTCAACTTGATGAACCGGCAGCGATTGATGATTTAAAACGATTTGTCGCCGATTATGCCATGAAGAATCATATCATGTTACCGGTCATAATGGACCGTAAACGAGATGAAACCGTTGCAATTGTTGGCTCAGGACCAGCTGGTTTAGCCTGTGCCTATTATTTGGCGAGGAAAGGATATACGGTTACTATCTATGAATCCTTACCGGTGGCGGGAGGAATGTTAGCTGCCGGTATTCCAGCCTATCGTCTGCCCCGAGAACCGCTCAACTGGGATATCGATCAAATTCGAGCCATGGGTGTTAAAATCCATTTAAATACAGCCATTGGCAAAGACATTTCATTGAAAGAATTACAGGAAAAGTTTGATGCTGTCTTTTTGGGAATTGGAGCATGGAAAAGCGCCCCTTTGGGAATCCCTGGAGAGCAGTTTGATGGAGTCGTCCCCGCCCTCGACCTCTTAAAAACCATCAATTTAGGAGGAACGATTGAAGTTCCTAAAAATGTGGTGGTCTTGGGTGGTGGAAATGCTGCCATGGATGCCGCTCGAACTCTTTTGAGACTGGGTTCTGAGCGAGTAAATATTGTTTATCGAAGAACTCATTCGGAGATGCCGGCTATCCCAGAAGAAATCGAAGATGCCGAGAAAGAAGGAATTATTTTCCATTACCTTATGGCTCCATTAGAAATAGTTGGAGATGAAAATGGAAAGGTCAAGGCGATTAAGTTACAGCGTATGCGTTTGGGTGAATTTGATCGAAGCGGCCGAAAAAGACCGACACCGATCGAAGGTGCCGAAATGATAATCGAATGTGATATGGTTATTCCAGCCGTGGGTCAAATGCCCGAAGTTGATAAGCTTGGTGATGGTTTACAATCCGACCGATGGGGAAATGTTACCGTCGATCATTATTCTCTTTCAACATCTCGTCCTGGTGTTTTTGCTGGAGGCGATATGATCGGAGCCGAAGCAACTGTTGTCAATGCTATGGCTTATGGAAAAAAAGCTGCTTATAGTATCCATCAATATCTCCGAGAGTTAAAAGGCGACGAAGAAGAAGAATATATTGCCGAACCGGAAAGAATGCGGGTTTTAGAAGAACCACCGGTTCTTCAAGAAATAAAGAGGGTTTATATATCTGAATTACCTGTGAAGGAACGAATCTGTAACTTTGCTGAAGTGAAGCTATGTATGAGTGAAGCTGATGCCAAACGAGAAGCAGAAAGATGCTTACGGTGTGACTTAGAAAAGAAGATGAAAAAGCTTCATCAACTAGTTGCTGTGGAGGAGGAAGAACAATGATCGAACCAGTAGGTGCTGAGTTGGTCTATTCCAAGGTTGATGAAATCATCGATCGATATAAAGAGGAAAAGACCCCATTGATGGCTATACTTGAGGATATTTCTCAGGTTTATGGTTATCTCCCTAAGGATATTCTTGAACGAGTATCCCATAAGACAGGTATCCCTTCTAGTAAAATTTACGGAGTGGCTACTTTTTATTCTTTTTTTGAAACCAAACCAGTAGGGAAGTATGTCATTCGAATCTGCAAAAATGCCCCCTGCCATGTTTTGGGCGCCACCGATGTTTTAGAAACCGTAACGAGGGAATTAGGAGTAAAAGAAGGTGAAACCACCAAAGATGGTTTATTTACCCTTGAAGTTACCAGTTGTCTTGGAGTTTGTGGGGTCGCACCAGCTATGATGATTAATGATGTTACCTATGGAAACTTAAATACCGAACGTATTCGAGAAATATTTGCTCTTTACCGATGATCGAGAGGAGGGATTTTATCTATGCTTTTTCGTTCACACGTATTGGTTGAAATGACGAGTAGTTCGGTCGTGCTGGGCGCTGCTCAGATCCGAGAAAAATTTGAGAAGGAAATTGAACGGCTTGGTCTTTCTCAAGAAATCCGGATTCTTGACACCGGATCATTTGGAGCAGGTCTCCCTTCTCCTTTTGTGGTTATTTTTCCGGATAATGTTGTGTATGCTCCGATAAAACTTGATCAAGTCAAAATAATTGTCGAAGAGCATCTTCTCAAGGGTCGACCAGTCAAAGACTTTATGTATTCAGGTCGTACTGAAACCACTCCACAGGATTTTCGGCCTCTTTCTCCTTTAGCACAGGAGAAGCGGGTGGTTTTGAGGAATAGTGGTTATATCGATCCAACCAACATTGATGATTATATTGCACGGGACGGATATATGGCTTTAGGCAAAGTGTTATCGGGAACCCCTGAAGAAGCTATTCAAATAGTAAAGAATTCTGGATTGCTTGGAAGGGGTGGCGCTGGCTATCCAACCGGATTAAAGTGGGAATATACTCAAAAAGCCCAAGGAGATGAAAAGTATATCGTTTGTAATGCCGATGAGGGGGAACCGGGGACCTTTAAGGATCGTTTGATTCTTGAGGGAGATCCACATTCTATCTTAGAAGCGATGGCTATCGCCGGGTTTGCAGTAGGGGCTCACCAAGGGTATATTTATGTCCGCGGCGAATACCCGGAAAGCATCCGTCATTTGGAAATAGCCATTTCCCAGGCCTTGGATTATGGCCTCTTGGGTGACAACTTACTCAATTCGGGATTTTCTTTCCGAATTGACATTCGAAAGGGAGCAGGAGCCTATATATGTGGTGAAGAAACTGCGCTTTTGGAATCGATGGAAGGTGGTCGAGGAGAACCTCGAATCAAACCACCCTATCCTCCTCAAAAGGGTTTATGGGGAAAGCCAACGGTTATCAATAATGTTGAGACTTTTGCCAATATTCCCCCAATTTTTCTTAATGGACCAGAATGGTTTAAAAATATTGGGACACCAACCTGTCCAGGAACCAAGGTGTTTACTTTAACCGGGAATGTGATTAATCTGGGGCTTATTGAGGTTCCCATGGGAACCACCCTTCGAGAATTAGTCTATCAAGCAGGTGGGGGAATCAAAAACGGCCGTGAGCTTAAATTAATTCAAACCGGAGGTCCTTCTGGTGGGACGATGACTCCCGACTTGCTCGATGTTCCTATGGCTTTTGATACTCTTCCCCGTTATCAATCGGCGCTTGGCTCTGGTGCATTGACTGTAATTGATGATACCCATTGTATAGTCGATGTCGTTAAAAATTTCTGTGAGTTTTTTCTTCATGAATCCTGTGGGAAATGCACCCCCTGCCGAATTGGTAATAAAAGAATCGTTGAGATTTTAGAACGGATTTCATCAGGGAAGGGTATTGAAGAAGATTTGGAAAAACTAACATTTTTAGGTGAGCACATCAAACGAACATCCTTCTGTGGTTTGGGCCAAGCGGCACCAAACCCACTCCTTCGGTGTTTGGATTATTTCCGTGAGGAATTTGAGTCTCATGTCATTGAAAAACGGTGTCCGTTTAATGTTTGCCCAATGGAAAGTCCAAAAAAAATAAAATCATTGAAGGTCTGATTAAGAGAAAGGAGAGAAGAGAATGGCAAAAGTCATACAAAATAGAAGTGAAAAAGAATCTCCCGAAAAGCTGGTAACGATATTCATTGATGGAAGAGAATGTCAGGTCCCGGAAAATTTATCTCTTTTAGAAGCCTGCCGAATGGAAGGGTATCATATTCCAACCCTCTGTTACATGGATGGTCTTACCCCCTGGGGTGGATGCCGAATCTGTGTGGTTGAGGTAGAAGGCCAACCTAATCTGGTTGCTTCTTGTGTCACACCAATTCGGGAAGGAATGAAAGTTCTTACAGCTTCGAAGAAAGTTCGAGAAGCCCGCAGAGCCAATTTAGAGCTCATTTTGTCGAACCATCCTTTAGATTGCCAGCTTTGTGATCGAAACCAATCCTGTGATCTACAGAGCCTCTGTTATGAATTTGGTATCCGAGAGATTCGTTTTCAGGGAGAAAGGAAAACTCATCCTATTGATAACAGTAGTCCTTCGGTAAAGAGAGACCTTGATCGATGTATACTTTGTGGGCGATGCATTCGGACCTGTGCTGAGGTTCAAAGCGTTTATGCTATTGATTTTGCCGATCGTGGGTTCAATTCCTATGTCAGTCCTTCACTAGGACTTCCTCTGGGTGAAAGTGTCTGTATCAACTGCGGTCAATGTGTTTTAGCCTGTCCAACCGGTGCTCTTTCAGAAGTGAGTCATGTTGAAATGGTATGGGAAGCCTTAGATGATCCAGAAAAATATGTTATTCTTCAGACTGCCCCAGCGGTTCGAGTGAGTATTGGTGAACCATTTGGGATACCCATAGGGAGTATCTCCACCGGGAAAATGGTAGCCGGCTTTCGTCGCTTAGGTTTTGATGCAGTATTTGATACCAATTTTGCTGCAGATTTGACCATTCTTGAAGAAGGAACTGAATTTATTAACCGGGTTAAAAAAGGTGGGAAATTGCCTCTTCTAACTTCTTGCAGTCCGGGCTGGATAAAATTTATGGAACATTTTTATCCTGAACTCATGGAGAATGTGTCAACTTGCAAATCACCTCAGCAAATGTTTGGAGCTCTGGCGAAGACCTATTATGCCCAAAAAATGGGTATCGATCCTATGAACGTTGTGGTAGTCTCGATAATGCCCTGTACGGCGAAGAAATATGAGTGTCAACGTGATGAAATGAAAGCTAGTGGGTATCAGGATGTTGATTATTCTCTTACTACCCGAGAAGCAGCCCGAATGCTCAAAGAAAAGGGCATTGATCTCAAAGAAATGCCTGAGGAAGACTTTGATCCAGCCCTGGGTATTTCAACTGGTGCAGCCGCAGTCTTTGGAGCTACCGGGGGGGTTATGGAAGCTGCTCTTCGAACCGTGTACGAAGTTTTAACCGGAGAAACTTTAGCACGACTTGATTTCACCGATGTACGAGGAATTGAAGGAGTTAAGGAAGCAACCATCAACGTTGGTGGATTGGAAGTGAATGTTGCGGTTGCCCATGGATTAGGGAATGCCAGAATCTTGATGGACCAGATCCGACAAGGAGGCTCCAAGTATCATTTTATTGAGATAATGGCTTGTCCTGGTGGCTGTATTGGTGGAGGCGGTCAACCTATCCCAACTGATCTGGAGATTCGTATGAAGAGAATAGAAGCTATTTATGAGGTCGACCGGCACTTTCCCATTCGGAAATCTCATGATAATCCAGCTATCAAGAAACTATATGAAGAATTTCTTGGCGAGCCGAATAGTGAGAAGTCGCATCATCTCTTACATACCCATTACACTTGTCGGGAAAAAATGTAATGAGTTGGATTTTTCCAACGATTAAAAATTCTTAATTAATTCATTCCGTTCCCCTTAACTGTGTAAAAGGGGAACGGAATGTGTACTGCTTTGCCTTAATCCTTCCCAATCTCCCTTGTATCGAAATTAAATCTCGAGTACAATGATTTTCTATGGAAAAGGTTATTTTATCAATTGATCCAGGAACCGAAAAATGCGGAATTGCGCTTTTAGATCGAAAAGGAGGGGTGATTCATCAGGCAATCCTTCCGGTTGATGAGTTAGAGCCCTCAATAAATAAAATATCCAAAGCATATTGGCCTATAAAAGTTATCATCGGGAACAGTACTGGCCGCAAGAGAGTAGTACAATTAATGAAAAAAATGAAAATAGATTATGTAATTATTGAAGAAAAACACAGTACTTTAGAAGCACGAAAACTTTATTTTAAAATGAATCCACCTCGGGGGTTAAAAAAGCTTTTGCCAAAAGGTTTTTTGGTTCCTTCAGTAGCCATTGATGATTGGTCGGCAGTTATTATCGGCCATCGCTATCTTTCTCATTTTAAATCGGACGGTGACAACCATGATGTTACCCAATGAACTTGGTTCTATTTTAACCAATTTAGCAAGAAGGGCTATTGAATATTTTTTAGTCCACCGAACGTATCTTCCGGTACCCAGGGATCTCTTCCGGGAATTATATGAACAAAAAGCAGGAGTTTTTATTTGTCTCAAAATTCATGGGCAACTTCGAGGGTGTATCGGAACCTTTCATCCCCAGCATGATCATTTAATCGCTGAAATTATTTATAATGCCGTTAGTGCGGCTGTTGAGGATCCCCGCTTTCCCCCGGTTACTCTTAAAGACCTCCCCGACATTCATATTACCGTTGATATTCTGACTCCTCCTGAATCAATCGACTCTCCGGATCAGCTTGATCCAAAGAGATATGGAGTTATCGTTCAAAGGGGCTGGCGAAGAGGTCTTTTACTCCCTGACATTGAAGGAGTCGATTCTATTCAGGAACAAATCCGTATTGCTCGCGCCAAAGCTGGGATTAAACCAAATGAGCCAGTTGAGCTTTTTCGGTTCCGAGTTGAACGATACAGTGAATTAGAAAATTATGAGGAAAATCACCGATGATTGAAGCTCAATATTGGACAGCCGAGACGGACCAGAGAGTAAGATGTTTTCTTTGTCCTCATCAATGTCGGATTAACCCAGGAAGGCGTGGACTTTGTCAAATACGAGAAAATAGAGCCGGAGTTTTGTACGCTTTAACCTATAACCGGATTTCAGTTGTCCATATGGATCCAATTGAAAAGAAACCTTTGTATCATTTTTTTCCTGGGAAGGAAATTCTTTCAGTTGGAAGTGTGGGTTGTAATTTAAAATGTCAATTTTGTCAAAATTGGGAGATCTCGCAAACTGGTTTTGTAGACAATCTCAAACAGACCGATTCCCAAAAAATAGTTTCAATCGCTCAATCTCAAGGATCGATAGGAATTGCCTATACTTACAATGAACCTTTTATCTGGTGGGAATTTGTAAGAGAAACCAGTGAAAAAGCAAAAAAGGTTCAATTGAAGAATGTCTTGGTGACCAATGGATACGTCAATTCGCAACCACTCCTGGAACTCCTTCCTTATATCGATGCGATGAACATTGATTTAAAGGCGATGGACGATGATTTTTATCGAAGTTACTGTGGAGGTTCATTAACGCCGGTTTTAGAAACAATTGAACTGAGTTATCAAAAAAAAGTACATATTGAAATCACCAATCTTTTAGTAACCGGTCTTAACCACACCCCAGAACATCTTCACCGTTTGGTTGATTTTGTTGCCTCAATCAGTCCTGATATTCCTCTTCATTTCTCTCGATATTTTCCAGCCCATCGAATGGAGACCCCGGCAACTGATCCTGAAGTACTACTTGAAGCCTATAAAATTGCTCGAGGAAAATTACACTTTGTTTATTTAGGGAATTATTACGGAACTGAAGGTCAAACCTCTTATTGTTCACAATGTGGAAAACCCTTAATCACCCGTACAGGTTACCGGACTTCTCTTGGTTATTTAGAGAATGCTCATTGTCAGGTTTGTGGAACTCCCTTTCCTTTGGTAGATGAATGAAACGTTCTCAATTATTATTGATATTCCTTTTTGGATTGGCAGGAGTTTTTATAATATGGGCAGCAATCAGGCCCAATCCATTACAACATTTTATTTATGAAGGCTTTGATACTTGGATTGAAATCGACCTTCCATCCCGACATCAGAGCTTATCACAAAATATTGCAGCTATTATCCAAGAGTTGGATGAAAAATGGGATCGATTTGATCAAAGGAGCGAAGTTTGGAAAATAAACCAAAACCAAGAGCCAATAGAGATCGGTAACTCAACCTGCGACTTGATATTACGTGCTCAAGAGCTGCAAAATTTAACTGAAGGTTTTTTTAATATTTTTCTTGGATCGTTGATGGAAGAGTGGAGTTTTAACAATAATCCTCGACTTCCTTCTCCCGATCGGATTCAAGTTCTAACTGAGCAAGTTGCTAGTTCTACTATTTTCATCAATAAAGAAACAAAAAGTGCTCAACGAATTGGGCAAGGAAAGATAGATTTAGGAGGGATAGCCAAGGGATACCTGGTGGATATAATTATAATAGAATTGGAAAAAAAGCAAGTATCCCCAGCGCTGGTAAATGCGGGAGGTACAGTATTTGCTTTGGGAAAAAAATTCCGAGTAGGTATTTTACATCCTCGACAAGAGTCATTGGTTGGAGTTATCGAGGTAAAAGACCAGGCGGTATCTACATCAGGTGATTATTATCGTTTTTTTGAACAAGAGGGTATTCGTTACTATCATATCATTAATCCCTATACCGGATACTCCTCGGGTTATTTTTCCAGCGTAACAGTGGTTTATCCTAATGCTGCCGATGCTGATGCCATCTCAACCGCAGTTATGGCAGGAGGACCTAAGCTCATACCAATTGTGGAAAGACGATTTCCAGGTGTGGCCATTATTGCTATACAATCCGATGAAAAGTTAATTATGAATAATGCTGCATTAAAAATATTTCAAAAAGATTCGACGGATAAAATCCATCCATGAAAAAAAAGATATTGTTTATTCTCATCATTGCAATTGTTTCTTTTCAACTGGTGGTTTTTTCTATTCAAAAACATGAAGTATCTGGTTGGTTAGGAAACTTACGATGGGCTACCGTTCCCTTTCATCGTGGATGGCTTGTCGTACAGAATGGGTTGGACCAAGTAGTTTCCAATTTTACATCAAAAAGAATTTTACTAGAAGAAAATAAAAGTCTTCAAAAAGAAGTTGGCCGACTTCAGAACGAACTGACTATTTTAACTGAACAAATCCGTGAGTTAGAAATGAAATTTACGGCTGGAGCTATTGAAAAGCAAATACCTTTTGATGTAGTACCCTCATTAGTAATTGGTCGGGATCCTTATGATTGGTTTGGAAAACTGATCATAGATAAAGGAACCAATGACGAGATAATTCCTGATTTGACGGTGGTTACCTATCAGGGTTTGGTGGGGAGGGTGGAACAAACCTATCCCAATTATTCAATTGTTCGTCTGATTTTAAGTTCTGAAATAGCAACTGGTGCAATCCTTCAAAGGACCAGGGATTTAGGAGTAGTGGAAGGGAATGGAAGAGGGCTATGCGTTATGCGTTATGTTTATCGAGCTTCCCAGGTTCAAGTTGGAGATTTGGCAATAACATCTGGTTTAGGGACTAGTACACCCCGGGGCATAGTTATTGGCAAAGTGTTGGATATCAAAGAATCTGAAGGAAGCCTTTTTAAGGAAGTCATTGTACAACCGGAGTGTGATTTTTCTCTCTTAGATCAGGTTTTTATTATTCGTCCGCCTGGGACTGGTGATAGTGATGACGTTCAGTAAATTGGTGCTCGTCATTTTAGTTTTTTTTTCAATAATTTTTTTTAAAAATAATGTATTGACCCAATATTGGCCAATATTGGGTCAACTCTCCTTTTTACCTTTCATGATTTGGGCGGTTTGTGTTTCAGAGAAAAGATGGTATTTCGCACTAATTTCCTGCCTTTTGGTTGCATTTCTGTTGGAATTTTTTTCTTTTTCTATCTTTAGTTTTCATATTTTATTAAGCATTGGCCTTTTTTTATTGGCACAGACTTGGATTTCCTTTTTCTCGATTACCAGTGGATCGCTTTTAGGATTTTGTCTGACAGCATCTGGCGTTGAAATATTCTTCATTATAGTCTTACAATATTTTACCCGAAGCGTTCAACACTCTTGGTTGTTTTCGGTCGAGCTGTTGGCTCTTTCTTTTTTCTTAAACCTCCTTGTGCTTTCTGCCTGGTTATATTACTTCCCACCCGAGAGGTTAAATAATGTGGAATGAAAAACCAAAGATAGTTATTAACCATAGAATAGAATTGTTTACTTGGATTTTGTTTGGAATATTTGTCTTTCTTTTTTTTAATTTGTGGTATTTGAGTGTATTGCAATCCGGCCTCTATCAGGAAAAATCTGAGCGTAACCGGATTCGAATGATCCCGCTCCAAGCGCCTCGAGGAATAATAACCGATCGATATGGTCAGATCCTCGCTCAAGATGTACCGAGGTTTGCAGCTGTTTTATTACCTGGAAGCGCTGATCCAGAAAAAAGCCGTCAGATATTGGAAAAAACTATCAAAAGAAAGATTGAAGAACCGCTCCGTGACCGGTATTCGGGAGAAATCATTCTTGCTTCCCAGATGAGTATCGAGGAGGTTGCTATGGTTGAAGAAACCAGGAAAGAGCTCCCTGGTGTGATGATTGAAGCTTATCCCAAGAGAATTTATCCCCCCGGTGAAGATATCGCCCATATTGTTGGATATGTGGGGAAAATAAACAGCGAGGAACTAAAAAGATTTGGCCAGACCAATTATAATAATGAAGATGTTGTTGGAAAAAGTGGAATTGAGCTTAATTATGAAGAATTTCTCAGGGGTCAAAAGGGATATCGAAAAATTGAGGTTGACGCCTTGGGGAGAATAGTACGAATTTTAGATACCAGCTTTCCACGATTTCGGCATACCTTAACTCTTACTTTAGATTTGGAATTGCAAAGGTATTGCAATGAGCTCTTAGCTGGAAAGAGTGGTGTGATTATAGTTGGGGATCCGACTAATGGAGAATTATTAGCAATGGCAAATCAACCCTCTTTTGAACCTAACCTATTGATTGACGGGGTAAGCCAGGATGAATGGAATGAATTAATTGAAAATCCTCAAAATCCCTTGACAACAAGATCTCTTCAAGCCCTTTATCCACCTGGTTCAATATTTAAATTAATAGTTGGTTTAGCTGCCCAGGAAGCCAATATCGTTTCAAAAGAAAGAACAATTTTTTGCCCCGGGTACTATGAATACAGTAATCGGAGGTATCCTTGTTGGAGAAAAGCTGGGCATGGAAGATTGAATTACGAGGATGCTCTTGCTCAATCCTGTAATGTTACATTTTACACCTTAGGTTTGGAACTCGGTCAAGATAGAATAATTGATATGGCAAGGCGCTTAGGTTTTGAAGAGGATACTGGGATTGATTTACCGGGGGAGAATCATGGCTTTTTACCTACCTCTCGCTGGAAGAGACAGAAAATCGGAGAACCTTGGTATCCAGGAGATACCATAAATCTTTCTATCGGACAAGGGTATCTTTTAGTCACTCCTTTTGAAATTTTCCAAAGTGTTGTTGCAATTTCCAACCGAGGGGTGGTATATACTCCTCATTTTTTA
Source organism: Atribacter sp. (assembly GCF_035418125.1). NCBI lineage: Bacteria > Pseudomonadati > Atribacterota > Atribacteria > Atribacterales > Atribacteraceae > Atribacter > Atribacter sp. Next base: position 18,570 of record NZ_DAOLQM010000002.1, read on the forward strand.
AAAGTCGTCCAAAACGATAAGAGAGAAGTTATCGAACGAACACTACCAAAAGTAAAAAATCGAATAGAGTTGAAGCCAGATATCTGGGAAAGACTGATTCGAGGAATGACCAAGGTGGTCGTTGAGGGAACCGGTAGAGCCTGTCGGGATTTGCCAATCCCAATAGCCGGGAAAACTGGAACCGCCCAAAATCCTCATGGTAACGATCATTCTTGGTTTGCTGGCTTTTTCCCCATTGATAATCCCCGTTACGTTTTTGTGGTTTTAGTTGAAAACGGTGGAGATGGAAGCGGAGAAGCAGCTCATCGAAGTAAGGATTTAATACAATGGATCTATGATCACCGGGAGAATACACTTAATGAAAACGGTTAAAATGTTTCCCATCATTATTCTTTCTCTCAATATAGTTGGTCTTTTGGCAGTTTATAGTACCGATCCCCTTCGTGGTGAAGCTGTCTTTATTCAGACCTTTTTTGGAAGACAACTGATGTGGAGTCTATTGGGCTGGTTAGTTTTTTGGGGAATTAGTCGTATTCATTACCATTGGTTTATCAAGTTGGAATGGATGATTTATTTAATTATAATTCTCTCTTTAATAGTAGTTTTGTTTTTTGGAAGTGGAGATGATGTAGGAACTCGACGTTGGATATTATTTCGTTCCGTTCAACCTTCAGAGTTTTCTAAAGTTGGAATGGCGGTTTTTTTAGCAGCGTTTTTGAGTGCTCAACCTGAAGACTATGGAAGCTGGCAACTTCTTCTAAAAACATCGTTTTTATCAATTATCCCAACTGGTTTGATATTCCTTGAACCGGATTTGGGGACAGCTTTGGTCATAATAGTTCTTTGGTTTTCGGCGTTATTTTTTTGTGGCTTTCAATGGAAAAAAATTTTGGCGGTTTTTGCTGGTTTAGTAGGTTTAATTCCATTTTTTTGGTTGGTTTTACACGACTATCAAAGAAAGCGGTTACTTTCTTTTTTTGCTCCTCAATCTGATCCCCTGGGAACCGGTTATAATGTTCTGCAATCGAAAATTACTATTGGAGCAGGGAGTTTTTTTGGAAAGGGTTGGCTTTCGGGAACCCAATCCCAACTCCGGTTCCTTCCCGCTCATTATACCGATTTTATTTTTGCTTCTTGGTGTGAACAATGGGGCTTTGTTGGGGGTGTGATTATCCTTGCTCTATTTTTCTGGCTTATTTGGTCAATTTTCCGGATTGGGATAGAAACACCTGATTTAGAGGGTAAGATACTTACTACTCTCTTTGGTTCAATGTTTGTATTTCAAGTGATGATTAATGTTGGAATGAATATGGGTGTTATGCCGGTTACCGGTATTCCCTTGCCGTTTATTAGTTATGGAGGGAGTTCGCTGTTTATCAATATGATAGCCATGGGGATGGTATGGAATATTGCCCAGTCGGGAGGAAACGAATAGTGGTAGAAAAAATACCAGATCAAGAGAATTTTTTTAAAAACGAATTGCTCAAGATTACCAAACCAGCACGTTATATAGGAGAAGAATGGAATATACTTGTAAAAAATCCTTCCCAAACGACCTGCTCAGTTGTGCTTGGGTTTCCCGATATCTATGAAATAGGAATGTCTCACTTAGGGCTAAAAATTCTTTATCAGATATTAAACGACCTTCCCGGGGTTCGTGCTGAACGAGCTTTTGTCCCTTGGCCAGATTTAGGAAAACTCATGAAAGAAAAGAGCATCCCGCTTTTTAGCTTAGAGAACAAAATCCCCATCCGATCTTTTGACATAGTGGGGCTTAGCCTGCAAACCGAGATGAATTTTACCAATATCCTTTATTTTCTCGATTTATCTCAAATCCCTTTTCGAAGTTCGGAAAGGGAAGATGACTTTCCTATTATCATTGGTGGTGGAGCATCAACCTGTAATCCAGAGCCCATCAGTGATTTTTTTGATGCTTTTTTGATTGGTGAAGGGGAAGAGGCTTTTGTAGAAATCATCCAAATTGTTTCGGCTATGAAAGGTCAAAGAAAAGGTGATATTTTATCCGAATTAGCAAAAGTTGTGGGAGTTTATATACCAAGTTTTTATCAGGTTGGTTATTCAAAAAATGGCATTGTTTCAAAAATTCAAACCATGAATAAAAGGGCATTTCCTCAGATTCAGAGAAGATGGCTTAAAGATTTAGATAATGCTCTCTATCCAGAGGCAATACCAGTTCCATATATAAGCATCGTTCATGATCGAATTCCCCTGGAAATTTCACGGGGTTGCACCCGAGGTTGTCGTTTTTGTCAAGCGGGCATGATCTATCGACCTCACCGAGAACGATCTCCGGAAAACATAGTTCATCTCGCAGAAAAATTGGTGGCTTCAACCGGTTACGAAGAAATATCTCTTCTTTCTTTAAGTAGCACGGATCATTCTCGGATCGAAGAAATCATCTCCAATCTCTCTCGACGATTTGAAGCAAAAAATGTTAATATTTCACTTCCTTCCATACGGATGGATACTTTCTCGGTCCAAATTGCTCAGAATTTAAAACGAGTTCGGAAAAGTGGTCTCACTTTTGCTCCTGAAGCAGGTACCGATCGTCTTCGCCGGATAATCAATAAAGGATTAACCGATCAGGAAATATTTTCAACTTTAGAAAAAGTCTTTGAAGGTGGTTGGGATGATGTTAAACTTTACTTTATGTTTGGACTTCCTGATGAAAAAGAATCGGACCTGATCGGAATTTCCCAGTTGGTGAACGAAGGTCTTCAAATCGGAAAAAAAATTCGTGGTAAAAGAGTGAGCATCCATTTAAACCTTTCCGCTTTTGTGCCAAAACCACATACTCCTTTTCAATGGATGGGTCAGAATAGTCTGGAAGAATTTGAAGAAAAAATCCAGAGAATAAAGGCTGGTTTTTCCAGGGATCGTCGCTTGATCCGTATGAATTGGTCGGACTTTAAGGAAAGCACCCTCGAAGCAGTATTATCTCGCGGTGATCGGAGGCTATCAAGAGTGATCGAAAAAGCCTACCATTTAGGTCAAATTATGGATGGTTGGCGGGAATTCTTTTCTTTTGAAAGATGGAAACTAGCCTTTGAAGAAGTAGGTTTGGATTATCACTTTTATTCAGAAAGATGGCGAGACCCAAAAGAAATTCTTCCCTGGGATCATATCTCCTCAGGAGTGAAGAAGGAATATTTATTAAAAGAGTTGGAAAAATCTCGCCGCCAAGAGGTTACACCCAGATGTATTCATTTTCAGGAATGTATGAGTTGTGGGGTTTGTTCATCATGAATTTTACCGATCGTTATCGTTATCGTTGTCGACATCTCAAATTAGTGCCTTTTCATCTTCTTTCCCAGTTAGATCTTACTCGATTTTGGGATCGAGTCTTACGAAGGGCGGGGCTTCCGATAGTTTTTTCTCAAGGTTTTAATCCTCGTCCTTTGTTATCATTTGGGCCGGCCACTGTTACTGGTGTTATAAGCTGGACCGAATATCTTGATATGACCTTTTATGAATTTATAGAACCTGAACAACTCAAAAACATTCTTAATTCACAAGTACTGGAAGAAATGAGAGTTGTTGAAGTCAACTCAATCCCTCTCGACTTTCCCAGCATCATGAAATCGCTGATTAGCGTTCAATATGCCTTTATTTTTAAAGATGAGGGTAATATTGGCAATCACCAGGTATTATTCTCCATAGAAGATATTGAAGAATTAGAAAGAAAAAAAATGGAAAAACAAGAATGTATGATATCATTCTTGTTTAAGAAAAAAAACATTCTATTGAATCCTTATAAATCATTAGAATTTATGCCGAAAGAATCAGGTTTTAATCGAGAAAATTTAGTGGAAATAATCAAGCAAAATTATTATTGGTTTTAATTAGCGGAGGGTTAAACATTGAAAAAAGATATCGTCATAGATATGTCTGAAGCCGAAGTTCGTGCTGCGCTTTTGGAAAATGGACAAGTAGTAGAATTTTTCTTTGAAAGAGCAGCCGAAAAACGATTAGCAGGAAATATTTTTAAAGGGATCGTAGAAAATGTTCTACCCGGTATACAATCGGCTTTTGTTAATACTGGTTTTGATAAAAATGCTTTTTTGTTTATTGGAGATATCCTGTTGGATGAGAAAGGGAAAATAAAGAGCATAGATCAACTCCTTCAAACCGGAAAGGAAATTGTTGTTCAGGTAGCCAAGGAACCAATGGGAACTAAAGGGGCTCGAGTGACGACCAAAATTTCTTTACCAGGGAGATATGTGGTTTTAATGCCCGGAATGAATAATATGGGTATTTCCCATCGAATTTCTTCTTCAGAAGAACGAGATAAGCTGAAGAAATTAATTGAAAAAATTCGACCAGCCAACATGGGAGTCATAGTGAGAACAGTTGCTGAGGGTAAAAGTAATGAAGAAATAAAAGAAGACATCGAATCACTGCTTCGTTTATGGAACCGAATTATGAAAAAAGCCGAACTCATTTCAGCTCCAGCGGTTCTCTATGAAGAAGCAAGCCTAATTTATACGCTAATACGAGATGTTGTTGATGATAATTTAGGTGAAATTTGGATTAATTCCTATTTTGGTTTTCAGAAATTAAAAGATTTTATTGAATCAATGATTCCTCGTTTCGTCGACCGTATTCATTTTTTTGATAGTAAAGAAAACATTTTCGATCATTTTAATTTAAATCGGGAATTAGAAAAAGCCTTAAGCCGGAAAGTTTGGCTCAAAAGCGGAGGGTATCTGGTTTTTGACCGAACTGAAGCAATGACAGTGATTGATGTCAATACCGGAAAATATATTGGAAAGAAAGATCTCCAAGAAACTATTTTAAAAACCAATTTAGAAGCGGCGGAAGAAATTGCCCGGCAAGTACGACTCCGAGATATCGGGGGGATAATTTTAATTGATTTTATTGACATGGGGAAGAAAGAACATCAAAAAATGGTTATGAATGTTTTTGAGCAATTTTTGTCTCACGACCGAACCCGTTCCAGTTTGGTTCAGATGAGCGAACTGGGTTTGGTGGAAATGACTCGAAAAAGAGTTAGAAAAAACCTGGATGCCATTCTTTGCCAACCATGTAATTGTTGTCAAGGTGAAGGGAGAGTTCTTTCGATGGAGACTATCGCTATTAATTTTTTAAGGCGGGTTGAAGAAATTTGTCGCCATTCTCAATCAACGACCATTGGTTTTACTGTAGGACAAGAGCTGGGGGATTATTTAAAAAATAATGGAAAAATATTTTTAAATAATTTAAAAAAGGTATACAGTAAAGAATTAGTATGGAAAATCGATCCAAATTTATCTCTACGTCGTTATTCGATTGTTGGAGTTGGTGAAGACGGGATTCGAGAATCTATCGATAAAATAGAATAATCATTGTTAGTCCCGTTTGACAAAATCCTTCAATCTTGATACAGTCTTAACCGTTAAAAAGCAGGGCTAAAACCAAGAATATAATTGTAATAAAGGAATAAATAATCTGAATAAAAGTATGACTTTGGAATGGAGGAGATTTGTAATGTTCGCTCTTATTGAAGCCAGTGGAAAACAATATCCAGTTCAAGAAGGTTCGGTCATTCAACTGGATAGTTATCAAGGAAATTTAAAAGATGAAGTGGTTTTTGAACGAGTTTTATTTATTCGTAATCAGGACCAAGTTGTTGTCGGTCGCCCCTATGTGGAGGGTGCCAAAGTTAAAGGTATCGTGTTAAGAAATGGGAAATCCAAAAAAGTTGTGGTTTTTAAATATAAACCGAAGGTGAAATACCGACGTTTAACTGGTCATCGTCAACCAATGACTTTAATAAAAATTCAATCAATTGAATCCTAATCCTTGAGGAGGCTTTAATAACCATGGCACATAAGAAAGCAGGCGGAAGCGGGAAAAATGGACGCGATAGTAACGCTCAAAGGCTTGGTGTAAAAAAATTTAGTGGTCAGTATGTTTTGGCTGGCAACATCCTTATTCGACAGCGAGGAACAAAGATCAAACCAGGGATAAATGTGGGGACAGCCAAGGATTATACTCTTTTTGCCCTTCAAAGTGGATATGTTGTTTATCAAGAGAAAGCTGGGAGGAAATATGTCTCGATTCTCCCTGAGATGCCTTCTCTGGATTCATAATTAGTATCAGTTTATTAAAATAAGAAACTCTCCTTTTTATTATCCAACTCATTTTTTTATTCAGCCTTGGAGAATCGAATGATTGATTCAGTAATTTGGGGTGTTTAATTGTTTGTTGATCAGGTCATATTAAAAGTTCGTGCTGGTCGTGGTGGTGATGGTGCGATCAGTTTTTTAAGAGAAAAATATGTCCCTCGAGGTGGGCCAGCAGGTGGGAATGGCGGAAAGGGAGGGAACGTAATTGCTATTGCATTATCTCAGAAAAAAACTTTATATGATGTTGCTATTCAGAAAGTCTACGAAGCATCAAATGGTGAACCAGGTAAAGGGAAAAATCAATTTGGAAAAGATGGAGCTGACGTGGTTTTAGTAGTACCGGTTGGCACTCAAATTATTGATCAAAAAGATAATCAAATCATAGCTGATTTAACTGAAGATAAGCAAGAAGTCATAATAGCCCGAGGTGGGCGAGGAGGACGAGGGAATAGTTCATTTGCAACATCGACCAATCAAGCTCCCCGCATTGCCGAAAAAGGAGAATTGGGTGAAGCGAGAGAGATTCGCTTAGAACTTAAATTAATTGCTGATGTAGGCATTAGTGGTTTTCCTAATGCTGGAAAATCAACACTGCTCTCAGTAGTAAGCGCTGCAAAACCTCGAATTGCTGATTATCCATTTACTACTCTTCATCCGAATTTAGGTGTTGTGAATCATCATGACCAGCAGTTTATTATGGTCGATGTTCCGGGCATTATTGAAGGTGCCAGCCGTGGTGCTGGTTTGGGTTTAGAATTCTTACGACACATAGAAAGGACACGTTTGATCCTCCATTGTGTGGATTTATCCCAATTCTATTCTGAGAACAATCCCTATGACGATTTTTTGACTCTTCGTCGGGAATTTGAAGCTTATAGCTCTTCTTTGGCAGCCAAACCTTTTTTTGTAGTGGCCACCAAGCTTGACCTTATCAAAGCTGCTCAAAATTTTAATGAATTTAAATCAACTCTTGAGCAGCAGGGTATTCCGGTTTTTGGGGTTTCTTCTCTTACCAAGGAAGGAATGAATCAACTACTCGATGCGATTATCGAATTTTTAAAAAATGCCCCTGAAATTTTTACCAAAGAAATTCTTTCTCAATCCAAAAATACCCCATTGAGTCCTATTCGATCCCGTCATTATCGATTTTCAACGCCTTTTCTTGATCGTTTAATTGCGGAGATCGATTGGAATTCCGATAATGCTCTTTCGATTTTTAACCAAAAGTTGGTTCATTTTGACTTTCTAAAATATTTTTCTGCCATTCAACCCGGATCAATAGTTGAAATAGAAAATTTGAATTTTATCTGGACTGGAAAACGCCTTGAAGCCCATAAAACCACTTCCAAATGATTATTTTAATAAACCGATGAAGCGAATTGATTTTATTGAAAACAGCCGGGTGGTCGTTATAAAAGTCGGGAGTTCATTGTTGGTTAAAAATTTTGTTTTAGAAATTCCCCGATTAGAGGAATTAGCTCGAAACATTCATCAACTCCGTCAAAGTGGCAAAAAAGTCATTTTAGTGACATCAGGTGCTATGGCTTGTGGAATGAGTCGTTTAGGGTTGAAACGAAAAAGAAACGATATCCCGTTCAAACAAGCAATGGCAGCAGTAGGCCAAGGTATTCTTATGCAGAATTATTGCCAGGTATTTTCTCGAATTGGTATTCCAGTTGCCCAGATATTGTTAGCACCGGAAGACGTTCATAATCGACATAAATATCTCAATGCCCGTAATACCTTTCAAACCATTCTCGATTTCAATGTTTTGCCGATTGTTAACGAAAACGACACCGTTGCCATAGCAGAATTAAAATTTGGTGATAATGATCGCCTATCAGCCTTGGTGGCTTCACTAATCAATGCCCAGCTTCTTATCATCCTTTCTGACATTGAGGGACTGTTTACCTCTGATCCCAAAAAAAACTCCGAAGCTATCCTCATAAAAGAAGTTGAGAGGATAGATGATAAAATTGAAAGGATGGCTGGCCGGGAGGGGAGCAATATTTCAACTGGTGGGATGAAAAGTAAAATTATGGCTAGTCGTATGGCGACCTTTTCGGGTATTGGGGTCATCTTGGCTTTGGGGAAGGATTTTTCTATTATTCAAAGAATATTTGCTGGCGATGAAGTTGGAACTTTCTTTTACCCTCAGACCAAGGTCCTCAAAAACCGGAAGCGTTGGATTGCCTTTGGAATGATGACCCGAGGTCGGGTTATCATCGATGAGGGTGCTTATTTCGCTTTAATGAGAAATAAAAGCTTATTACCAGCAGGGATCAAGGGAGTAGAAGGCGTTTTTGATTCAGGTGACTGCATTGAAGTTGTCAATGAAGAAGGTCAATCGGTTGCCAAGGGTTTGGTGAACTTTTCATCGACAGAGTTAAAGAAAATCCGTGGTTTACATACTACTGAGTTACAGGAAGTTTTTTTTGATCAAGAGATAAATACTGAAGTGATTCATGTTGATAACTTAGTGTTATTCAATCGGGAGGAGAAAGACAATGGCTGAAGATATGAAGGTTCAGGTTCAGAAAGCAAAAAAGGCTGCTCAGTTGCTGGCGACGGTTTCAACCCAGAAAAAAAATGATTTTCTTGGGGATCTGGCTCAACGTTTAGAAGGAGAACAATCTCGGATTGAGCAGGAAAACCAAAAAGATGTAAAAATTGCTGTAGAAAACAATATGAAATCCGGGTTCATTGATCGTTTAATCCTCAATAAAAAAAGAATTCAAGGAATGGCAGATGGTTTAAGACAAGTAGCGGCTCTTGCTGATCCGGTTGGGGAAGTTATGTCAGGCTGGAAGAGGCCGAATGGTTTAATGGTAACCAAAGTGAGAGTTCCACTGGGAGTCTTGGCGATTATTTATGAAGCTCGACCCAATGTGACCATCGATAGCATTGGATTAGGAATAAAATCTGGGAATTCCTTAGTTTTAAGAGGAAGTAGTTCCACCCTCAATTCGAACCGATTGCTAATCCTTTTAGCCCGCGAATCTCTCCGTCAATATTCTCTTCCTGAAGATTCGGTTCAGCTCATTGAAAGTACCAGCCACGATGACATTGCTCAGCTGCTGGCCCTGAGAGAGTATATTGATGTAGCGATCCCCCGAGGAGGTACTGGTTTGATTCATAACGTTGTGACTCATTCTCAAGTGCCGGTTATTGAAACCGGTGTTGGGAATTGTCATGTTTATGTTGATAAAGAAGCCGATTTAGGGATGGCAGAAAGGATTGTTATGAACGCGAAAATCCAACGACCGAGTGTTTGTAATGCTGTAGAAACATTATTAATTCACCAGGATATTGCCAAAATATTTCTACCCCAAGTCTCTATGTCTCTCAAAAAAGCTGGAGTTGAAATTCGAGGCTGTGAGCAAGCTCGTCAAATTCTTCCTGATTTGATTCCGGCGACCGAGGATGATTGGAAAACCGAGTATCTCGACTTGATTTTAGCGGTTAAGGTAGTTAAAACTCTAAATGAAGCCATCGAGCACATCAATACTTATGGAACCCGCCATTCTGAATCAATAATTACCGAAAATTATTCGAATGCCAAGAATTTTATGGAGAAGGTTGACTCAGCAGCGGTTTATGTCAATGCTTCAACTCGTTTTACCGATGGAGAGCAATTTGGTCTGGGAGCAGAAATAGGTATTAGTACTCAGAAAATTCATGCCCGGGGACCCATGGGATTGCAAGAATTAACCACAATAAAATACGTGGTTTATGGAACCGGGCAGATTCGGAACGCTTAAAAAATTAAAAAACAATATTTGAACCAGATATTCCAAGGAGAGATAGGTTTAGATGAAAAAAGGTATTATGGGTGGTACTTTTGATCCGATCCACTTGGGACATTTAGTTACTGCTGAAGAAGTGAGAGATTATTTTCATTTAGACGAGGTGGTTTTTGTTCCTTCAGCACGACCACCCCATAAGGTTGGACAAGTGATAACCAGTCCCGAGCATCGGTATTTAATGGTGGTATTGGCGACTATTACCAATCCCTATTTTCGAGTTTCCCGAGTGGAGTTGGAACGGGTTGGACCTTCCTATGCAGTTGATACACTGCGATATTTTCGTGAATTTTGGGGAGATGAAAGTGAAATCTATTTTATCACCGGAGCCGATGCTTTTGCACAGATTTCAAGCTGGAACAATCCTGAGGAGCTTTTCCGATTATGTACCTTTGTGGCAGCAACTCGACCTGGCTATAAAATGGTGAGTATGGAAGAGAAATATCGACAAAAGGTGAAAATGATCGAAGTATCTGCTCTGGCCATTGCCTCGTCAGAAATTCGGCGACGGGTCAAAAAGGGAGAATCAATTAAATATTTGGTTCCCGAAGCCGTTGAAAACTATATTAAAAAAAACGGGCTTTATGTCAATGAATGAGTATATCACTAAGCAGCTTAAAAATATGATTTCTCCCTCACGATTCAATCACTCAATTCGAGTTGCCGAGGAAGCCAGAACGCTGGCAGTTGATTTTGGTGAAGATCCAGAAAAGTCCTATTTAGCAGGTCTTCTCCATGATTCAGCAAGAGCTCTTGCTTGTAAGGAGATGGTTCAATATATCCCGCCCTTTTTTCTTCCAATTGGCTATTCTATTCCGGCTATATTTCATGCTTTTGCAGGTCCCCGATTTATTGCTGAGCAGTTTGGCATTACAGATTATTCAATACTTCGTGCTGTTTGCTGGCATGCAACTGCCTGTGAAGATATGAGTAATTTTGATAAAATACTTTTTGTGGCTGATTTATCGGAAAGTGGACGTCGATTCCAAGAAAGTGATACAATTCGTGAAGCTTTGCAGAGAGGACTTCAAGTAGCTTTTACAAAAACTTTAGAAATGAAAGTGAATTATTTACTTTCAACAAAGAAAATTATTTATCCAGCCAGCTTGGAAGCTTGGAATAAAATTATTGGAATATCCATAGAGGAAGCGAATGAAAAGAAGCAGAAGAAAGAAAAGTTATAAATATTTATATTTAGCCATTGGGTTTATTATAGGCGGAATCCTTTTTTTTGGTCTCAATAATCATAATATTCGGAATAAATTGGTACAAACGGTTATGGGTTATGCCCCACCAGAAAGTACCACTATTTTAGTAGTTGGTCAGGATAGCATTAAACCCTTGCGGAGTGATACCATTATTTTACTTTGTCTCAACACCAAGAGTGAAGAAATTCTTTTGTTTTCCATCCCCCGCGATACCCGCATTGAAGTACCGGGTAATGGATATGATAAAGTCAATCATTCTTATGCCAAGGGCGGGATCCAACTTCTCAAAGAAACGATTGAGAAAAACTTAGACATTCATATTCCTTATACAGTAGAAATCAACTATCAAGGATTTGAAAAGGTTATTGACCTGTTGGGCGGAGTGGAAATTGACGTAGAAAGTGATATGAAATACACTGATCGAGCTCAGGACTTGGTAATCAATATTTCAGCAGGCAAACAGCGCCTGAAGGGCGATAAAGCCTTACAATATGTTCGGTATCGTAATGATAAGTTGGGAGATATTGGTCGAATCAAAAGGCAGCAAAATTTTCTTCAGGCTTTATTTCATGAGATTGATAATCCCTTAAATCTTCCTAAAATGCCACAAATTATCCAAGAATTACGTCAAGCCTTGATAACCAATTTTTCCAATGAAGAACTTATTAATTTAGGTCTTTGGTTTAAGGACTTAAATGAAAGAGTGATGATAACCGATATGATGCCAGGGGAAGCAGCCTATATAGAGGGGGTAAGTTATTGGGAACCAGATTTAGACACATCAAAAAAGTTGGTTACCGAATTCTTTCTCAAAGAGAAAAGAGTAGAGGAACAGCCGAATGAATCCTAAAGAAAAATGTTTAATCGTTTTGGATGTCGCCGATGAAAAGAAAATGCAGGACGTTGTAATTCTTGACCTGAGGGATGTTTTTCCCGTGGCTGATTATTGGGTTATTGGCAGTGCTGCGACATTTATCCAAACCAAAGCTATTGCCGAGGAAATAAAAAAGACCTTGGACTCCTACTCAGTTCAACCCTTTCATATTGAGGGATTCGATGTTGGTGAATGGATTCTTATGGATTACGGTGATGTTATCGTTCATATTTTTCGAGAGGAAGAGAGACACTATTATCTGTTGGAAAAGTTATGGAGAAATGCTCATTTGGTTTATTCTAAGGAATTACAGATAAATAAGATCAGCGAAATAGATTGACATCGTAGTGGAAAATATGTTATTTTACAGCTTTGGGTTCTCATCATACTATGAGTTTAATCCCAGATAAAAAAGGTGAAGAGAAACTAATTTTTATAAAAACCATGATAAAAAGTACCGATGAGGCAGTGATAGAATACAAATTATTAAATTGATAATTCGAAAATGAAGTCGGTATGAAAAGGGAGGTCAAAAAATGCCAGGGAAAAAGTATCAAATAACGTCGGAATCAGTAACCGAGGGCCATCCCGATAAAATGGCGGACCAGATTTCGGATGCCATCCTGGATGCTATTTACGAACAAGATACTAAAGGTCGTGTTGCTGTCGAGACTTTAGTGGCGACTGGAATGGTAATGATTGCAGGTCAAATCAGTACCTCATGCTATGTTGATATTCCACGAGTGGCAAGAGAAACTATTCGTGAAATTGGCTATACGCGGGCTAAATTTGGATTTGATTATGCAACCTGTTCGGTTCTAACTGCCATTGATGAACAATCACCTGATATTGCTTTAGGGGTCAATAAAAGTCTCGAATCAAAATTAGGTGAAACAACCGAGGACGAAGATCTTTCTCTGGGAGCCGGCGATCAGGGATTAATGTTTGGGTATGCAACCAATGAAACTATCGAGATGCTTCCCTTTCCAATCGCAATGGCACATCGACTGGCTTACCGTTTAGCCGAGGTAAGAAAGAAAGGAATATTTTCTTACCTGCGTCCTGACGGAAAGACTCAAGTTACAGTAAATTACCTTGACGGAATACCTCAGAATATCGATACGATAATTATTGCTGCTCAGCATCATCCCGATGTTAACCATCAAACTATTGAAACAAACCTGGTAGAAGAAGTTATTCGTCCGGTGATACCGGCTGAATATATCAACAGTCAAACTCGTTTTTTGATAAATCCAACCGGCCGGTTTGTTATCGGAGGACCTCAGGGAGACACTGGTTTAACCGGTAGAAAAATTATTGTTGATACCTATGGTGGAATAGGCCGTCATGGGGGTGGATGTTTCTCTGGGAAAGATCCAACCAAAGTTGACCGTTCAGCCAGTTATGCTGCCCGTTATGTAGCAAAAAACATTGTCGCTGCTGGTCTTGCCGAAAAATGTGAAATACAAGTGGCTTATGCGATTGGTGTGGCGAAACCGGTTTCAATTTCGGTGGAAACTTTCGGAACCGGTAGGATTTCCGATGAAGAGATTCTGGATATTGTTAAAAAAACTTTTGATCTTAGACCAGGAGCGATTATTCGCGACCTGCGTCTTCGAAGGCCGATCTACAAGAAGACTGCTGCCTATGGTCATTTTGGTAGAAATGATCCCGATTTTACCTGGGAAAAGACGGATAAAGTGGAAATCATTCAGGATTTAGCCGGGATGTAAGAGGAGATTAGAATGGAATATCATATTAAAGATATTGAATTAGCACCGGCAGGAAGGAAAAAAATTGAATGGGTTCGCCGCGAGATGTCAGTCCTTTCAGGCATAGCAGAACAATGGAAAAAAGAAAAACCCCTGGATGGAGTCCTGATTGCGGCCTGTTTACACGTGACTTCTGAAACTGCCGTTCTGATGATAACCTTAAAAGAAGGTGGAGCAAAGGTAGCTCTTTGTGCTTCCAACCCCCTTAGCACTCAGGATGAAGTTGCCGCCTCTTTAGTAAAGGATTTTGGTATTAACGTTTATGCCATATGCGGGGAAGATCGTGAAACCTATTATCAACATATCGACAAAGTGTTAGAAACGAGTCCTCAGATTACTATGGATGATGGTGCGGATTTGGTGTCAACTCTTCATCAAAAAGGTGGATCTCGAATTTCCCAGGTTATAGGTGGAACAGAAGAGACAACTACCGGTGTAGTCCGATTAAAAAGTATGGCAAAAGCAGGTCAATTGCGGTATCCGGTGATTGCGGTCAATGATGCAGATACCAAGCATCTCTTTGATAACCGATATGGAACCGGTCAAAGTACTTTAGAGGGAATACTTCGGGCAACCCATATTCTTCTCAGCGGAAAAAAAGTTGTGGTAGTCGGGTATGGATGGTGCGGAAGAGGTATTGCCCTACGGGCTCGTGGAATGGGTGCGAGAGTTGGGATAGTCGAGATTAACCCGGTTAAAGCTTTGGAGGCATTGATGGATGGCTATGAAGTGATGCCTATGTTGGATGCTGCGGCTTGGGGGGATCTTTTTATAACAGTTACTGGGAATATTTCTGTCATTCGTAAAGAGCATTTTCTCCAAATGAATGATGGTGCGATTCTGTGCAATTCCGGTCATTTTAATGTCGAGATAGATCAAGAAGATTTGGAATCAGTGAGCGTCAACCGGAGGGAAGTTCGACCATTGGTTGAAGAGTTTACCTTATCCAATGGAAAAAAACTCTTCTTTTTGGCTGAAGGAAGACTGGTGAATCTGGCTTGTGCCGAAGGTCATCCTCCAACTGTTATGGACATGAGTTTTGCCAACCAGGCTTTATCGGTGAAATATTTAAAAGAACAAGCAATCTCCCTTGAAAATCAAGTATATAAAGTTCCCGATGATATCGATATGAACGTTGCTGGTTTAAAGCTATCTTCTTTATCAGTAAAAATTGAGGAACTCACTCCTCGTCAAAAAAAGTATTTGGCTTCGTGGGAGGAAGGAACTTAAGCTATTCGATAAAAACCAATCATCCATGAAGTTAAATTGTTAAATAAATGAAGAATTTTTTCCCTGTTTCGTCTTCAATAAGATGAAACCAAACGACCGAAGGGAGGACATGAAATGAATCAGTACGAATTAGGAATGGTTCTTCGATCAACTTTGACCGAAGAAGAAGTCAGTCAGGTTATTGAAAATGTAAAGTCTCGGATAGCAGAACTCGGAGGAGAATGCACCGGGACTAATTTATGGGGAAAGAGGCGTCTCGCTCATCCCATTAACAAACAAACTGAAGGAATTTACGTGTTTTTTAACTTCTCGCTTTCTCCCCAATCAGTTAAGGAACTGGTTAGAACTGTTCAGTTTATCGATTCGGCTCTACGTCATATCCTGGTGAAAGAAGAAAAGAAAAAGGTTGCTGTAAAAGAAAATAAACCAGTGGAAGCGACCGTAATTGAAGACAGTCCCGAGCCACAACCTGAGGAAGTTGAAGCTTCTGATCCTGAAAGTAACGATGAACAAACTCCATCTGAATAGGATCATCTTGATAGGTCAAATAACCGATAAACCAGAACTTCGTTATGTACCAAGTGGTTCTCCTATATGCTCTTTTTCGATTGAAGTGTTGAGAGAAAAACCAAGTTCGACCGGTACAGCAGAAGAATTCGATGTATTTCCGGTTATTGCTTGGAACGATCAAGCCCTCTATTGCAGCCAGTCAATCGAAAAAGGGAGTTGGGCTTATTGTGAGGGATCGTTACAAATACGCACCTTTGGTGAAGTGGGTGCTCAGAAAAAAACGACAGTTGAAGTGATTCTTAAAGATATTTTTCGACTTCAGCAATAAAAAGAATTTAAAATATTAAGAGAGGTTAGATACTGATGAGATCTGAGCGAGATTCAGGAAAAAGATTTTTTAGACGTTCAAGAAAGAAAAATTGTATTTTCTGTGTTGAAAAAGGTCCAATCGATTATAAGGATATCAATCGTTTGGGACGTTTTATTAGTGAAAGAGGGAAGATTGTTCCGAAAAGAGTTACCAGTGTTTGTGCTAAACATCAAAGGGAACTTTCAATAGCCATCAAAAGAGCTCGGGAAATTGGTTTACTTCCCTATTCGCTTGATTAAATTCGACTCGATTGAAAAAAAATGAGGAAACTCAGACCTACTGTTGAGGGAGCTTTCTTGGCTGCCTTAACAGTAGTTTTATATTTATCAAGTGTTTACCTACCATTATTCGGTTTCTTTTTAAGTTTTTTTTGTCCATTACCGGTATTGTTTTTAGTAGTTCGCTGGGATTTAAGAACTGGTGCTTTAGCTGCCGGTGTAGCCACTCTATTAGTCGCTTTTACCGGTTTAATTCCAGCCCTAATCTGTATTAGTTATACTCTGATTGGAATTTTTTTGGGATATGCAATCAAAAAGAAATATTCTTTTTTTGAAGTAATCGGTTTCGGCAGTTTGGTATCGCTTTTATCTAAGATTGCATTAATCGGTTTTGCACTCCTCATAACCGGAATCAACCCGATTGTTGAAAACCTTCAAATCATGGAGGAAGCCTTTCAAAGGACTTCTCAAGTGTTTGGAGGAATTGGGGAGGAAAACTTTCAGCAAATAGTAACCTTGATAAACCTTGCTCTTCCGGCAATATTAGTGGTAGCTTCCATACTTGATACCACCATTAATTTTTTTTTGGGATCATGGGTAGGGAAGAAAATCGGAATACCCTTTCCAGAATATCCAGCCTTTCGGAACTGGAAATTCCCGGTTTCGGTTTTTTGGATGTTTATCCTGAGTTGGATGTTTGTCTTGTTTGGCGGGGAAACCATTTACGGAAGAATCGGTCTCAACTTACAAATTGTAACGCAATCTCTTTTTATCGTTCAGGGAGTTGCCATTGTATATTACTTTCTGAGTCGCTATATTCAATCTCGTGGTGTAAAAATAATAATTCTTTTATTTGTGGTATTCCAGCCAATATTTAGTACGATTTTAAGCTGGTTAGGAGTTCTCGATACCTGGTTTGATTTTAGAAAAATGAGCTCACCAAAGGGATAATGCGAAGGATCAGTTCTCATGCTGTTTTGGGCTAATAAGTTTGAGGATAGAGGTTTCTTTGCAGAAAAGGAGTGATATTATGCAACTTATACTTTTACAAAAAGTGGAAAACCTCGGTGATGAAGGTGATGTTATCGAGGTAAAAGAAGGATACGCTAGAAATTATCTCCTTCCAAAGAAATTGGCGATTAAAGCGACCAAGGGGAGTTTGACTCAAATTGATATTTTGAAGCGCAAGAAAAAGCAAAGAGAAGAAAAAGAGTTAGATGCTATTCGTCAGCTTCAAAAAAAGGTAGACGGATTACGTCTTGAATTTAATAGAAAAGCTGGAGAAAAAGGAAAACTTTACGGTTCAGTAACTTCCAAAGAAATTGCTGATAAAATTGGAGAAATATTAGAATTAGAATTGGATCGTAAATTTATTGATCTTCCAGAACCAATCAAAGACCTAGGTGAAACCGAAGTTAAACTCCATTTTGGCAAAGGTATTTATGGGTCAGTACAGGTTCAGATTATCCCCGAAGAAAGTGTTCAACCGGATGTTTCAAAAGAGGTGAAAGAATCCTGAGTATAGAAAGAGTACCTCCCCAAAGTCTCGAAGCGGAACAAGCGACCTTGGGTTCAATGTTATTGGAGAGGAACGCTCTTCTTAAAGCATTGGAAATTCTTCGACCGGAAGATTATTATTATGATAACCATCGGATCATTTTTACTGCAATTGGCGAGCTTTTTGAAGAAGATAAAGCCTGTGACATTGTTACTCTGGCTGAAAAGCTCAGAGCGAAAAATCAACTGGAGACGGTGGGAGGTCTTGAATATTTAGCACTTTTAACCAATTTAGTTCCAACTGCAGCGAATGTTGAATATTATGCTCATATCGTTGAAGAGAAAGCTATTATTCGGTTTATAATTCAAATTTGTACCCAGATAATCAAAGAAAGTTATGAAAATCAAATCGATGCTACTGAATTACTTGATCGATCACAGCATATGATTTTGCAGTTATCGCAAAGCCGGATAAAAAGTGATTTTGTTGCTCTAAAAACAGTCATCAATGAAGCTTTTGATCGTATTGAGGACCTCTATCATCGTGATGAGCATATAACTGGCATTCCAACCGGTTTTGTTGATTTGGACAATATTACGGCTGGGTTTCATCCTTCCGAGCTGATTGTAATTGCAGCCAGACCTGGAATGGGAAAAACCAGTTTTTGCCTGAACATAGCTCAGCATGTGGGCATTAATAAAAAGATACCAGTGGCATTTTTCAGTCTTGAAATGTCACGAGATCACATTGCCCAAAGAATGCTTTGTGGAGAGGCCGGAATCGATGCATCTCGGGTGAGAAGAGGGCTTATTAATGAAAAAGATTGGCCGATATTAGCTTCAGCAGCTGGACGGTTAGCAAGCGCCTCAATATATATTGACGATACACCAGGAATTACCGTTCTTGAATTGCGTGCGAAAGCCAGGAGACTAAAGATAGAAAAAAATTTGGGCTTAGTCATCGTTGATTATTTACAATTAATGAGTGGCCATATACGAACCGAGAATCGACAACAAGAAATTTCAGAAATTTCGCGATCTTTAAAAGCCATGGCTCGGGAACTTGATGTACCAGTTGTTGCTGTTTCTCAATTAAGCAGAGCAGTGGAGCAGAGAAACCCCAAGCGGCCCCAGCTTTCGGACCTGCGTGAAAGTGGAGCGATTGAGCAGGATGCCGACTTGGTAATGTTTATATATCGGGAAGAGTATTATAATCCCAATACCCAGAGTAAAAAAAATATTGCTGAAGTTATCGTAGCCAAACAAAGAAATGGTCCGGTTGGTGCTGTCGAGCTTCTTTTTAGGAATGCTTTTACGAAATTTGAAAACTTATCACGTCGTAGCTATAATCCAGGGGTGGAAGAATAAAGTATTTGGCAGTTATCTTTTCATTGACATAAAATTCTTATCAATGATATTATTTTCAAAAATTGGGAGGGATTCATTTGAAAAAACACTTAGTAATTTTTTTAGTCATTATGGTTGGAATGATAGGTTTGAGTTCGTTGGCTATGGCGTCGACCCTGGATGATATAAAAGCACGGGGGACAATCATTATTGGGACGGATGCGACTTATCCACCGATGGAATATCATGATGAAGCAGGAAATATGATTGGTTTTGATATTGACCTTGGCAACGCCATTGCCGAGTTGTTGGGAGTCAAAGCGGAGTTTATTGATACAGCTTGGGATGGGATATTTCCAGCTTTGGATTCGAAAAAGTTTGATATCATCATGTCTTCGACTTCAATAACTGAAGAGCGGTTAAAGTCCAAAGACATGAGTGACCCTTATTATCAAACATCTCAAGCAATTGCGATTCGAAAAGATGATGACTCGATAAAAGGGCCAGAAGATTTAGTTGGGAAAGTAGTTGCGGTTCAAATTGGAACTACTGGAGATTTTGCTGTAAGCGAAATTGAAGGTATAAAAGAAATTAAACGTTTTGATACCACCGATAAAGCCTATATGGAAGTTATGAATAAAAGAGCTGATGCTGTCGTGAATGATTATTCTGAAGTATCATTCCGGATGACGCTTCTTCCTGATATGAAAGTTGCTGCTACATTCAAAGAAGGAGAAGATATTTACGGAATAACAATGCGTAAAGGTGAAACCGAATTATTAGCAGCCATCAATGAAGCAATTGCTAAATTAAAAGAATCGGGTAAATATCAGGAAATTCATGACAAATGGTTTACTGTTCCGGGAAATTAGAAGAGCAGAAACAGTTTTCATAAAAAATTTTTAATGGGCGCTATGAAATAGCGCCCATTTTTTCGGTATTTGAAAAAATATTGATTAAAATAAGTGTTTTCTGGTGGTCACATAACTCTTCGATTGTAAAAAACAGAAAAGATAGCATTTTTTCTTTTTTACTGTAGGCAGGAGTTGGATGCAGTTTAGGCTTAGATTTAAAAAAATGAGTTTTACCAATAAATAGTAAAAAAAACATTACCCAAGTGGGAATCAAACCACGATCAAAAATGTTCGAAGCGAAAGGAGGTACCATGGTTGCAATTTGACCTATCAGCACTCATTAAAGCTATTCCTGCTTTACTTTATGGAGCATCGGTTACCTTAAGAATTACAGTTTTATCAATCGCTATGGGTTTAGTAATTGGGTTTGTAACCGGCTTGGCACGGGTTTGGCCTAATATTGTATTCCGTACGGTTTCGAGTACCTATATCGAGCTTATACGAGGAACTCCTTTATTAGTTCAGATTTTTATTGTCTATTTTGGTTTACCTGCTTTGGGTCTCAATTTAGATCCTTTTATCGCAGGTATGATAGCTATGGGAATCAACAGCGGTGCCTATATCGGCGAAATTGTTCGAGGTGGCATTGAATCAATTGCTAAGGGTCAAATGGAAGCTGCCCGGTCTTTGGGGCTAACCTACTGGCAGGCCATGAGATACGTTATTCTTCCTCAAACATTGGTTCGGATCTTGCCAGCATTAGGTAATGAATTCATCGCATTATTGAAGGATTCATCTTTGGTATCAACCATTGCCATTGCGGAATTAACCCGTTCGGGACAGATCATTATAACCCGGACCTTTAAATCGTTTGAAATTTGGTCGGGGGTCGCTCTTTTTTATTTTATAATGACCTATACCATATCAAGAATTGTGAAATATTCTGAGAAGAGGTTACGTTACGGTGAGTAGGTGGGCTATTGAGGTCAATGGATTAAATAAATTTTTTAATACCAATCATGTATTAAAGAATATTGATATCCGAGTTCCTTTTGGTGAAGTGGTTTCCATAATCGGTGCATCCGGTTCGGGGAAAAGTACCTTTCTGCGCTGTTTAAATGGTATTGAAACCATACACAGTGGTGAAATTATTATTAACGGGGTCAAAATTACCGATAAAAAGGTTAATATAAATATTGTTCGGCAATCTATTGGAATGATATTCCAGAGTTTTAATCTTTTCCCTCATATGACAGTTTTAAGTAATATTACCCTAGCTCTCCAAAAAGTGAAGAAAATGTCTAAGGCGGAATCGGAAAAGGCATCTCTTCGTTTATTAGAAAAAGTCGGTTTGGAAGAAAAAGCTGATTCTTATCCCATTCAGCTTTCTGGTGGTCAACAACAAAGAGTGGCAATTGCACGAGCGTTGGCAATGAATCCCCGAGTGATGATGTTTGATGAGCCTACTTCAGCTTTAGACCCGGAAACAGTCAATGATGTTTTAGATGTTATGAAAGAATTGGCTCGGGAGGGAATGACAATGGTGGTTGTAACCCATGAAATGGGATTTGCACGAGAAGTTGCCGATCGAGTGGTGTATATTGATGAGGGGAGAATTATTGAGGACGGAAAGCCGGAAGATATTTTTTATAATCCGAAGAATCCTCGCTTACGGGATTTCCTAGGTAAAATTATTAATGTATAGTGAAGAGATTATTTTTAATTAAAAAATCAGAGGGAGAGACATGAGACAGATAAAAGTTGGAGTCATTGGATTTGGAACAGTTGGAATGGGCACCGTAAAAGCCCTTTGGAATCAAAAAGAAGAAATCGAAAAAGAATTAGGGGTAGGGATTAAAGTCGTTAAAATAGTTGACAAAGAATGGATGATTGGTCGACCTATGGTGGTTCCGCCGGATATTAAAAGTAGCGATCCATCAGAAGTGATTGATGACCCAGAAATAGAAATTGTCGTCGAAGCAGTTGGTGGAATCGATCCTGCTTTTGAATATGTTTCACAGGCTTTAGCCCGGGGAAAGACAGTTATTACTCCTAATAAAGAACTTATTGCAAAAAAGGGTCGAGAGTTATTTCAACTGGCTGCTCAGAATGAAACCGACGTTTATTTCGAGGGTGCGGTTGGAGGTGGGATACCAATAATCCATACCCTTAAAGAGCAACTTCTTGGCGACGACATCTTAGAGGTTATTGGGATAGTCAATGGAACAACGAACTATATTCTTTCAGAAATGTCTCTCAGAAAATCATCATTTGAAAAAGCTTTGGAAGAAGCAAAAAGAAAAGGATTTGCAGAGCCAGTACCAACAAATGATATAGAAGGATTTGATTCAACCTATAAAATTGCCATCTTGGCAACTTTATGTTTTCATGGACGAGTTGATGTCGATAAGGTATATCGGGAAGGAATTACCCGTATTTTAACTGATGATATCGAATACGCCCGAGAATTAGGATACACAATTAAGCTATTGGCAATTGCCCGAAGAATTGGAGAAGATATAGAACTTCGAGTTCAACCAGTTCTTCTACCGCTTTCTCATCCTCTCTCATCGGTGTTTGGAGTTGAAAACGCTATATATGTCCGTTCCCGGACCCGCGATTTGACATTTCGGGGTCCTGGTGCTGGTGGTGATGCAACCGGAAGTGCCATGGTTGGAGATATTATAGATGCCATCCGAAATATTAAGTATGCAGCCAGAGGACGGGTAGGGTGTACTTGTATGAGAGACTTAACTGTTCTTCCTATGGAGAGCTTACTATCCCAAAATTGTGTTCGAGTTTTAGCCTTAGACGTTCCAGGAGTGTTGGGTAAAATCGCCAGCGAGTTTGGTAATTCAGGGGTCAGTTTGTCAGCTGTCAAACAACCGATTAGCACTCCAGGTAAGCTAACTAATATTTATTTTTTAACCCATCGAATTCAAGAGAGAAATATACAAAATGCCATTAAAAGTATCCAAAAACTCGATGTGGTCAAAGATGTATATGCCATCCGAGTGGAAGATGGTGAATCCTAAAAAAGTGTTTTCTTAAAATATTTATTGTCATGAGCGTAGTGATAGTTTGCAATCCGAGGGTTCAGGATGGTATTTTTTTTAAAATTCTTCCATAAAGGCTTGATTTATCATACCTATTCCGTCATTCTGAGGAGTCCGTTGTCTTCTACCGGACGATGTAAGAATCTTATCCACCTTCTCCGTCATTCTGAGGAGCGTATTATGCGACGTAAGAATCTCATCATTGAAAATATTTATAAAGAAAGAAACAAAAAGGTGAGATCCTCACGGATTCGAAAAGCGAAGCTTCGGGATGGTGCATTGCTAAAATTACCTCTTGCCAAGATTTTTAACTCCTTCTCCCTTGATGGGAGAAGGTTAGGATGAGGATGAAAACCCAAGATTCGACATGCCATGGCAGGTCGCTACATTAAACGGGCACAATTCATTGTGCCCCTACGGATAAGATATTCATTTGTAGGGGCTTGGCAAGCCAAACCCTCAGATTATTAAGATTTCACCAAAGAAAGGAGGTAATAAAATGGAACCAGAAGAAATGAAAACTATCTTGCATTGTGTTCGCTGTCAAAAAGACTGTGAGCATGTTGTCATTTACCATAGAGGAATGATTTCATCAATTGTTTGTCAAGAGTGCGGCATTGAAATTGGATTTGACCAAAAAAAGCTTATGGCTTGCTATGGAGAAGACTTGGTCAACCGGGTACTAACCAAACCACGCCGAATTACTGAAGAATATGAAAAAGACCTTATAAAGTTTATGAAAGACATTCCCTTTCGTATCATAACCAAACCTTATCGTTTGATTAAGGAAATTGATCCTTTTAAGAATTGAAAAATTCGGTTCTCTCCGCACCTCAATATTGACTTGTAAACCACTATACCGCTTTGTATTAAAAAATGATTCGGGGAAAACACATAATTTAAGCCGTTATTATGAAGAGAG
>NZ_DAOLQM010000003.1:0-38982 GCF_035418125.1 Atribacter sp.
ATAGCTCGACCAACAGCAACACGCTGTCTTTGACCACCGGAGAGTTGTTTTGGTTTTCTCTGGAGGAGCTCTTGAATCCCAAGAATTTCGGCTGCGTCTTTGACTCGTTGGTCGATGTCACTTTTTGGAAATTTGCGAAGCTTTAAGCCGAAAGCCATGTTGTTGTAAACATCCATGTGAGGATATAAGGCATAGTTTTGGAATACCATTGCGATGTCACGATCTTTGGGAGGGACATCGTTCACCAAGGTATCTCCAATGTAAATTTCTCCAGCATCGATTTCTTCCAAACCGGCGATCATACGGAGCGTGGTTGTTTTCCCGCAACCAGAAGGACCAACCAATACAACAAATTCCTGATCTTTGATTTCAAGATTAACTTTGTTAACTGCAAGAACATCTCCAAACTTTTTTACAATATCTTTTAAAATAACATTTGCCATCTATATTCCTCCTTCAAATCTTAATAGGGGAGGCCTTTTTAAACCAGATTTCGAAAAAGGCCGACATGAAACCCAACGGGAATTACGTTGGATTTCAAAAAAACCAAATTTCTCGTAAAATAGGAATCTTATCACTACTATATTTTATCGTAATAAAATTTATAGTGTTAAAATATTAATCTAACCACTATAGATATTTTATGTCAAGTCAGGTTTTCTGTAAACCCTTTTTGGTCGGCAATTTTTTCAATTTTATTTAATCGGCGGTGAACCTCTGATTTGGAAAGAGGTGGATTACAAAGGTCACCAATTTCACGTAATGAAGAACAAGGATTTTCTAAACGTAATCTGGCAATTTCTTGAAGATGGAAAGGTAAGTCATCAAAATCAAGAACTTGTATCTTTTTTCTTTGCCGCGATGAAGATGCGACAATTTTGTTTAAATTAGCAGTTTCGTAATTAACCCAGCGGGTAATTTCATTAATTGTTGATTTTTCTACCATAATTTTTTCCATTTCGAGGTAACTTTGATGGGCTCCCAGGAAACGAATAAAATCAGCTATTAATTGAGAATTTTTTAAATAGAGATTAATATCTCCTTTAACCGTACGGGAGCGAAAATCAAACTGGAGATTGTGAAGATATTTTAGAATGTAATGAGCAAGTTTTTCCGAATTGAACTGTATTTCCAAGTGATATCCCCTCATGGGATTGCTTATATATCCCCGTGATTCAAAAACTCCTCTTAAAAAATGTGCTGCTAACTTCTGATTTAAATAGTTGCTTAGGATGTTAACATCATGAAAACCAAATTGATCGAGCATGATATTGGTAACGCTAAAATCGAAACAGTAAAATATACCTCCTGGAATTCCCCTTCTCTCTTGGACACTAATTGTATGGGAAGAATGAGGGAAAAGGCTTTTTTTATGGGTGACACATTTTTTAATCAAAGCTGGATGGCGGCTGGAGAAAAGTAAAAGAAGCTCGTGGGAATGTTTTTTTATCACTGCACCAGTTCTAATCAATCCAATAAATTCACTCATGACTTCATCTTTATTCTGTGGTTGAATGGTAAATAGCTCGGTTTTTAAGCTTTCTTGAAAGTTCATGAAGAAGTGATTCCCTCTTTTCCGGCAAGCATATTTTTTTGGCTGATTTTTTTTTGGATTTTAATAATACTTTGGGAGGGTATTTTTAGTTGACGGGATAATTCTTGGGGAGAATAATTTAAAATTTGGGTCAGATTGTCAAAAGCTGAAAGGACGACCTGTTTCCGTTGAGGACCAATTCCCGGTATATCGTCCAAAAGGGAGGAAAACATTTTTTTATTTCTTCTCACCCGATGAAAGGTGATAACAAATCGATGCACTTCATTGCGAATTCTTTGGAGGAACTGGAGAGAAGAATTTTCGGGTGGAAGACGGAGCGAAATACTTTTTCCAGGAAAGAAAATTTCTTCATTTTCTTTTGCTAAAGAAAGAACAGGAATAGTTAAGGAAAATTTCTGTAAAACTTTGAGTGCGCTATTCAATTGGCCGATACCCCCATCAATAACCAAAAGGTTGGGTAACTCGGTTTGGTTCTGAATTAATTTATTGAAATGTCGGGTAAGAGTTTCTTCAATCATAGCAAAATCATCGGGATGATCGGCTTCTCGGATGATATATTTCCGATACCTTTTCTTTAGTGGTAAGCCATCGAAAAAAGCAACGACAGCCCCTACCGATTCATCACCCTGAAAGGTTGAAATATCTACTCCTTCAATCAGACGAGGTAAGGCAGGAAGTGAAAGAAGGTTCTTTAATTCATGGAGTAGGTGTTGATGATCCAGATTTTGGCGAAGGGCTTTAATTTTTTCTAATTGAAGATTTTTTTGGGCGTTTTCTTGGGCAAAATGGAGAAGATCGAGCTCGGATGTATTGCGAGGTAATTCAATGATGCTTGAGTAACCCTTTTCTTTAATTCTTTCCTGGAGATTACGATTATAATCAAATTGGACACAAATTTTTGTTGGTGGGTTGAAGTGATCAAGATAAAAATTTTCAATAAATTCATTTAATATATAGTTCCGATCAGCGTTTTCCTCTCCTTGAGCATGGAAATTTTCGATTCCAATCAACCTTCCTTTTCTCACCTTAACGACAACTAAACTGGCCAGATTGGATTCATTTTCCAATTCAATAAAGTCAACATCAGAACTGTCAGGAAGGACTAGCCGGTATCGCCCAATAATTTTAAGGAGACAGTCGAGACGATCTCGGAATTGAATCGCCTTTTCAAAATCCTGCCGATCGGCGGCTTTCCACATTTCTTCCTCTAACCAGTTGGTAACCTCCAAATAATCTCCTTCTAAAAATGACCGAGCTTTTTTTACTTTATCTTGATACTCTGAAGGGCTGCCTTTCCAAACGCAAGGAGCACAACATAATTTCAATTCGTAGTCAAGACAAGAGCGTTTCAAAGGAAAACGAGATTCAGGAATTGAACAACCGCGAAGAAGAAAGATTTGTCGGAGAATTTTCAGCCCATCACGAGCTTTTTTTGAATTGGTATACGGTCCATAAAAATATCCTGGTTTTGCCGTTTTGCGTCGGGCTATTTTAACCGCTGGAAAATCACCTCGAGCATCGAAATGAATATAGGGATAACTTTTATCGTCTTTCATCCGGATGTTATAGTGAGGTTGGTAGGTTTTAATCAGCTCTTCTTCAAGAAGAAGAGCTTCGGCTTCATCTCTGGTGAGGATGAACTGAATAGTGGTAATTTCTTCAGCCATGTCTCGCTTGAGAGGAGATGCAGAGTCACCCTGTAAGTGATTTCGAACCCGGTTTTGGATATTAATGGCTTTCCCAATATAAATAATTTGGTGATTTTGATTACAGAGAATATATACACCACAGCTGGTTGGTAATTCCTGAAGGGAATTTCGAGTGGTTTCAGACCTGACAAAATTCTTTTCGCTCAATCTTTAATACCTCCCTAAGGTAAAAACCAGTATACGAAGCAGGATTGGAGGCGACTTCTTCTGGAGTTCCTTCAGCAACTAGCTGACCTCCCTGGTCTCCACCTTCTGGTCCCAAATCGACCAAATAATCGCAACATTTAATGACATCCATATTGTGCTCGATGATCAAGATACTATTTCCCCGTCGGCGTAATTCCAAAAGAACGTCGAGTAGTTTTTCGACATCGGCAAAATGAAGACCAGTAGTCGGTT
The DNA here is from genome assembly GCF_035418125.1 of Atribacter sp. Classification (NCBI taxonomy): domain Bacteria; kingdom Pseudomonadati; phylum Atribacterota; class Atribacteria; order Atribacterales; family Atribacteraceae; genus Atribacter; species Atribacter sp. The sequence goes on from NZ_DAOLQM010000003.1 coordinate 3,664, forward strand.
CATCGAGAAGATAAAGAGTTCTTCCGGTGGCAATCTTACTCAGCTCTTTGGTTAGCTTAATGCGCTGAGCTTCTCCACCTGAGAGTGTGGTTGCCGATTGTCCCAGTTTGATATACCCAAGTCCGACTCGCTGAAGAACAGCTAATTTCCGGCGTACAACTGGAATATTTTCAAAAAAGACCGCTGCTTCATCAACACTCATATCGAGTATTTCGGCAATATTTTTTCCCTTAAAGGTTACATCCAAAGTTTCTCGAGCATATCGCTTTCCTTTACAATATTCACAGGTTACAAAAACATCGGGAAGAAAATGCATCTCAAATTTAATAACACCATTTCCCTGACAAGCTTCACAACGACCACCCTTCACATTAAAACTGAAGCGTCCTGGTCGATAACCACGGGCTTTGGATTCGGGGAGTTGGGCAAAGAGATTCCGAATTTCAGTAAAAATTCCGGTATAGGTAGCAGGATTGGAACGGGGGGTTCTCCCAATCGGGGATTGGTCAATAACGATCACCTTGTCGATAGATTCAATACCTTCAATGGTATCGTGATCACCTGGTTCGGCAAGGGAATGATAAAAAATCCGAGAAAGAGATCGATAAAGCACGTCTTCCATGAGAGTGCTTTTTCCCGAACCCGATACACCAGTGAGTCCCACCATGACCCCTAAAGGAATTTTCACATCAATATTTTTTAAATTATTGGCTCGAGCACCACGAATAACTAACCATTCTTGGGGATTTTTTCTCTCCAAGGGAATTGGTATTTCCTTTTTCCCGCTAAGGTATTGTCCGGTAAGACTCTTTTGGTTACACATTATTTCCACTGGGGTTCCAATTGCGATTACTTCTCCCCCCTTTTCTCCAGCTCCTGGCCCCATATCGATTAAATAATCAGAATTTTTCATGGTTTCAGCGTCATGTTCAACGACAATGACTGTATTTCCCAAGTCCCGTAATCTTTTTAAAGTTTGAATCAGCTTCTGGTTGTCGCGGGGATGAAGACCAATGGTTGGTTCATCGAGAACATAAAGTACCCCAACCAAACCTGAACCAATTTGGGTAGCCAGCCGAATACGCTGAGATTCTCCTCCGGAGAGCGTCATGGCCGAACGGCTGAGGGTGAGATAACTTAAACCAACTTCCACCAAAAAGTGAAGCCGGGCTTGAATTTCTCTTAGTAAAGTGGCAGCAATAAGCTCATCTTGTTTTGAGAGTTTTAGTGTAATAAAGAAGTTTTCCAAATCACCTATAGTATATCGAGAAAGATCGCCAATTGATTGATTTTGAATTTTTACCGAAAGACTTTCGGGACGAAGTCGATTGCCCTGACAAGACGGGCAAGTTCGTGTCGCCATAAAACGGGCTACCTCATCCATTTCCCACCAGCTTTCGGCAGCCTTCATGCGCTTCTCTAAATAACTGATTATTCCATCTCCATCTTCGTCTCCATAAAGGATTAATTGTCGATCATTTTCGGATAAATTTTGAAAGGGAACTTTAAAAGCAATGCCTTTATCCCGAAGGAAACGCTTGATTTTGTTCATGGAGTAATGATTTTCGTCATATCTGTTCCAGGGGATTATGGCTCCTTGGTCTAAAGATTTAGACCAGTCAGGGATGACCAAACCGGGGTCGATGAAATTTAAAATTCCAAGGCCACTACAATCGGGACAGGCTCCATAAGGATTGTTAAAGGAAAACATTCGAGGGGTTACCTCAGGAAAACTTATTCCGCAATCGGGACAGGCAAAATGTTCACTAAATATTCGCTCTTCCATTTGCATACCATCAGCTACCAACCCAATTTTAACCAGTCCTTTTCCATAACGAAGGGCAATTTCGATTGAATCGGCGAGTCGGCGTTGTTCTTCGGAACTGGTGGTGAGTCGATCAACCACCAGGTCAATGTTATGTTTTTTATTTCGATCCAAATTCAAGGAATCCCAATCTTCCAATTCAATTAATTCTCCATCTACCAAGGACCGAGCAAATCCATTTTTCAGCATGTCGTTGAGGAGTTTTTTATATTCTCCTTTTCGTCCTCGAACCAATGGAGCAAGAATTACAATGCGGGTTCCATCAGGGTAAGAAAGGATTTCATCAACGATTTGCTGGATAGTCTGACGGGCTATGGGTTTTCCACACTGAGGACAAAATACTTTTCCACAACGACTGAAAAGAACTCTCATATAATCGTAGATTTCAGTTACGGTACCGACCGTTGACCGTGGATTGTGAGAGGAAGCCTTTTGATTAATGGCAATAGCTGGCGATAATCCTTCGATTAAATCGACATCCGGTTTTTCCATTTTTTCCAAAAATTGCCGAGCATAGGATGAAAGGGATTCTAAATAACGACGCTGTCCTTCAGCGAATATGGTATCGAACGCCAGTGAGGACTTTCCTGATCCACTCAATCCAGTTATAACCACCAGTTTATGGTGGGGGATTTCAATATCGATATTTTTTAAATTATGTTCACGTGCACCCTTAATCAGCAAAGAATTTATCAATACAATCACCTTTTGGCTTCAGTTTAGTCTTTTTCGTTGATTTCGTTCAATTTGAATGAGATTTACCACTTATCCGAGAGGCAGTTTTTTGTTGATTGCGGATATTTTTTTGATCGGTTTGGAAAACGGTTTTTTTTATTCGTATCAACTCATCACGAATCAACGCTGCTTTTTCAAATTCAAGATTTTTTGCAGCCTTTTTCATTTCCTGGGTAAGCTTTTCAATGAGGTCTTCTTCAGCTACTCGATCAGTTTCTAACTGATCGAGCTGGTAAAGGGTATTTTCGGCTTCTGGAGAGAGCCCAACCATTTCCGGGATCAAGGTCCGTACTTCTTTAATTATCGATTCCGGAGTGATGTGATGAGTCCGATTGTATTCTAATTGGGTTTTTCTTCTCCTTTCGGTTTCCTGCATCGCTCTTTCCAAGGATCCAGTCAGTCGATCAGCATAGAGAATTGCCCGACCTTTTATGTTCCGAGCTGCTCTCCCAATGGTTTGAATCAATGAGACCTCCGATCGAAGAAATCCTTCTTTATCGGCGTCGAGAACAGCTACTAAAGCAACTTCGGGTAGATCCAGTCCCTCTCGTAGAAGATTGATACCCACTAAAACATCGAACTCTCCTGCACGTAAATCTCGAATGATTCGAGCTCTTTCGATGGTTTCAATTTCGGAATGGAGATATCGCACTTTGATTCCCAAATTGAAAAGGTAGTCACTGAGGTCTTCAGCACTCCTTTTGGTTAAGGTCGTTACCAAAACTCTCTCTCCGGATTGAATGACTGGTTTGATTTCTTGATAAAGGTCCTCAACTTGGCCAGTTGCCGGACGAACTATAATTTCAGGATCAATCAATCCAGTAGGACGAATTAACTGTTCAACAATTAGATCGCTTTTTTGGTATTCGTAAGTTCCTGGCGTTGCCGAAACATAAATAACGTATCCTAATTTTGCCTCAAATTCTTCAAAAGAAAGTGGACGATTGTCAAAACAAGAAGGAAGACGAAAGCCAAAGTCAACCAAGGCTTTTTTTCGAGACCGGTCACCGGCTAACATTCCGTGGATTTGAGGAATGGCAACATGAGATTCGTCAATGAATAATAGAAAATCTCGAGGAAAATAATCGATAAGTGTATAAGGTGGTTCCCCGGGTCTTCTTCCATCTAAGTGGCGGGAATAATTTTCAATTCCTGAACAGTAGAAGGTTTCTCTCAGCATTTCCAAGTCATAACGGGTTCTTCTTTCTAAACGGTCAGCTTCAACCAGTTTTCCTTGGGAAAGAAAACTCTTGAGCTGATCCTGTAATTCCAGTTCGATATTTCTCAAGGCTAAATCGAATTGGTCCCGGTCGACAAGATAATGTTTAGCCGGATAAACGAAAATCTCTGACAGTTTATTTAAAGTTTTTCCACTCACCGGCTCAAAAATTTTTATACATTCGACTTGGTTCCCCCAAAATTCAAAACGCAGAGCTGATTCACTATAGGCTGGATAAACCTCTATAGTATCCCCTTTCATTCGAAAGCAACCGGAAATAAACTCGATTTCATTCCTTTCGTAAAGCAAGTCAACCAAGCGATGGGCAAATTCATCTCGATTCCAGGTATCATTCACCCTGACAGGGAAGATTCTCTTACGATATTCCTCCGGGGAACCGATGCCGTAAATACAGGACACCGAAGCGACTACCACGACATCATTCCGTTCCATAAGAGCACTGGTGGCTGATAATCGAAGCCGATCGATTTGCTCATTAATAGATGCATCTTTTTCGATGTAAAGATCCTGTGCAGGAACGTAAGCTTCTGGTTGATAATAATCGTAATAACTCACAAAGTATTCTACGGCATTATTGGGGAAAAAAGCTTTCATTTCACTATAAAGCTGTGCTGCTAATGTCTTGTTTGGTGAGATAATAAGGGTTGGCCGTTGGTAATGTTCGATTACATTGGCCATAGTGAAAGTTTTTCCCGATCCGGTAACACCTAATAAAGTTTGAAACCGGCACTGGTTTGAAATACCTTTATTGAGATTTTCTATAGCCGTTGGTTGATCTCCCTGAGGCTGATAATCGGAAACTAATTGAAAGCGTCCTTTGGTTGGCACAATATCACCCGGTTTTCCGATCGGATTGGATAAGTTTTTCAATGGGAAGCTGACAGACAAAATTTATTTTTTGCTGAAGGTCTTCAGGTGTAGCACTATTCTCGATGATAATATGAGATCTTCGTCGTAAACAGGAAATAAATTTCTGACTTTTCATTCGAGAGCGGATGTCATCAGGAGACAATCCTTTTTGGGAAAGACGGACTGATCTTTGCTCCTCGGGTGCTTCAACAAAAATTAAACAATCAACCAAGGGAATGAGTCCGGCCTCAAATAATATAGCACCATCGATAACAATCATAGCCGAGGGAGGTTGGTGAAGAATAATTTTTTTTATTTCGTTTTTAAAAATGGGATGACTAATACGATTGAGCAGAAAAAGCAACCTCCAGCTTTTAAAAATCACTCTTCCCAGCTTTTTTCGCTGCAACTCTCCCTTTTGGTTTAAAAATCCTGAACCAAAAGCAAGAACCACTGCTTTCCATAACCGCCTTCCCTTTTGAGAGAGGTCATGAGATAAACGATCGAGGTCAATTATCATTGCGTTATGAGTACTAAATGAATGCGCTACCGACGATTTTCCTGAGCCGGTTGCTCCGCCAACTCCGATTATAGGAACCGATCTTTTTATTTTAATCATACGTAAATTTTATTAACCCAAATAAATGTTGAGATATTCCTGAACCGGGATTTTCCAGGAAAAATCAGAATCCATAGCATTTTTGACCATGACTTTCCAAAGTTCAGGAGTATCATTATACCAGTTTAGTGCCCGCTCGAGGGTAAAAATAAATTCATCGGGACGATAATTATCAAATTGAAACCCATTGTTTAAAACTGGATTAAATCGGTAATCAATCACGGTATCAATGAGTCCACCGGTTTTTCTTACTACTGGGATGGTTCCATATCTCATAGCAATCATCTGACTGATTCCACAAGGTTCAAAGCGAGAAGGCATTGCCAGCATATCCGATGCCCCATAAGCAAATCGGGCTAAACTATTGTTGAAGGCCATTTCGACATGAAGGTTGGGATATTTTTTGGCATACTCGGTTAAGGAATTTTCATAAGCGGCTTCTCCAACTCCCAGGAAAAACCAGCAAAGGGGGAGATTAAAGAACTTGTCTGGATCGTTCAGAATGAGATCTAACCCCTTTTGTTCAACTAATCGAGAAATAAAAGAAATCAAAGGGAATAAGGCATCCTTTTCTTTCAAGTCCGGGAAATACTGCTGGTAAAAAGCCAGTTTATTTTGTTTTTTTATTTCTAATTGACCGTTTGTATAAGGATAGGGAAGATTTTTGTCGGTTGCTGGATTAAAAAGATCGGTATCAATTCCATTGACAATACCGATGATCGGTTTTCTTAGCCCAATAGCTCTTATTAGCCCATCTAATCCCTCGCCACCCTCTGGCGTAGCTATTTCTCGAGCATAACTAGGGCTCACAGTGGTGATGACATCGGAGAAGACCAAACCGGCTTTTAAAAGATTTAAGTTACCGTAGAATTCTAAGTAATCATGAGTAAAAAAGTGACCAGGTAAATTGACAATTTTAAAAAGTTCACTACTTCCGATGCCTTGATAGGCTAAATTATGGATGGTGAAGATAACTTTTTTCGGTTTTTTCCGATAGGATGGCCAATACATTTTGGTGTAAGCACAGAGTAAAGCACTTTCCCAATCGTGACAATGAAGAATGAAGGCTTCCTTTTGAGTTCTAACAATATACTCAAACACTGCTCGAGAGAAAAAAATGAAGCGCTTCAGATCATCGCCAAAACCATACATTTTTTCCCGGTTAAAATAATCTTCACCTGCAACCGCTATGATTTGTAAGTTTTTCTCGTTCCGGGTGAGGTAGGAAGCCTTCAACATGCTCTCTCCAAAGGAAAAGGTGATATCTTGTTCCGGATTAAACTGAAATTCACTAAGAAGTGACGAATAGGCGGGTAAAAAAAGCTTTATTGAAAAATCATTATTCGGGAGGTATTTGGTGAGCGCTCCAACCACATCACCCATTCCTCCGCTTTTAGCAAAGGGATACGCTTCGCTGGATACCATGATGATGTCCATTCATTGTCCTCCTGTTCCCCTCAATTGATTAAAAATTGGGTTTAAATTATAACTCCTCCCCTCTTTTTTTTGGGTTATTAGAAAAAAAAGGGAGAGTTTTTTGATAAATCTCATTTCTTTTTTTCATCAGTCTTTCCTTAAACCTAACCAATCCTAATTCGTCTAACAAGGTAAATAAAGATTTCCATTGGACCTGCTGAAAATTCCAAGACTGAAAATTGATATCGAGTGGTATGGTATCGATAATGGTAACCAACTGGAGGCTGAGTTCAACTTGTTCAATAAATTCCTGAATAGCTTTTTGGATTCGCACTGGAAGCTCGTCATGATGGCGCAGAATTCCCTGCCAATTGTGGTACCGTTTTAAAAGATCAAGAGCGGTTTTCTCTCCAATACCGGGAAGTCCGGGAATATTATCGGAGGGATCACCCGTCAAAGCTATAAAATCGATTATCTGCTGAGGAGTTAATCCATACTGATCTATTAAAGTATTTTTATCAATTATTTTTAATTGAGTTACACCCTTTACTGGTTGAAGAAGAATAGTTTTTTCATTCACTAACTGCAACAAATCGAGATCTGATGAAACCATAGCGGTGGTGAATTGTTCTGGAATCTGGTGACGAAGACTTCCGATTATATCGTCACCTTCAAATCCAGGAACTTCGATCCACTTCAAGCTAAAAGAATCAATTAAATCCTTGACTAACTGAACTTGGGGTATTAACTCATCCGGCATTGGTTTCCGCTGGGCTTTGTATTCTTCGGTTAGCTGATGGCGAAAAGTTTTTTGAGGATGATCGAAAGTAGTAATCAGGGAGAAGGGGTTAAAATCCTCAATTAACCGAAGTAACATATTCCCAAATCCCAAAACTGCACCAGTTGGCTTACCTTGAGATGAGGTAAACCGTGGCATGGCATAAAAAGCCCTATAAATTAGCGAGCTTCCATCTAATAATAGTATTAAATTTTTTGAGGTTTCCATGATTCACCCTTTTTTGTTCGAATAGAAACAGGTTGACAAAAGCATTGAATTGACTATAATTTCTACAACGAGGGCCGAAGTGGCGGAATCGGCAGACGCACTAGACTCAAAATCTAGCGAGCTCCGGCTCGTGCGGGTTCAACTCCCGCCTTCGGCACCAACCATTTCTCTCGGAATCATTCAATATCGGTATCTATATAAAATCTTGGATTAGAACCATCTTGATTCCGGTTGTCTGCAGGCCCACTTTCAACACCACTTGCCGTCACTTTGATTTCTATTTGAGACGTATTGACGGATTCTTCAACTGTTACTCCAGCTTGTTGGGCTAAGATGCTTTGATACAAGGTTTCTACTTTTTTCTGCAGGGCATTGTTTTGACCATAATAGTTCGTAACATCTTTGATCAGCTGAAAGACTAGCTCCGAATCTTCGGGTGGACTGATAGCGGCTAAATCTAAGGCTTTTTGGTAACTAATATCAGCTTGGTCAGAAAGTAAACCACTGATCTGAGATCCTATCCAACGGAATAAACGAGCAGATAAAAAAGCTGAGATAAAGTCGTTTTGTCTCGCAATTGCTAACCCATAGGGGATGATAGTATCCCATGGTTGATCCCGATAATTTTCCGGAGAACCATTCTGATAGAGAAAAACATTTTCTAAGTTTTGCCTTACTTGGTTGCTGATTCGAACCTGAGATGCCACATAGGATCGCCATTTTTTAAATGCTTCCCAATGACCGGGTTGATTTTGGAGAATTATCTTCCACTCATTCATTGCCTGGGGAAATTCTTCCATCATCTCATAGGTTTTTCCCAACCAGTAACGAGCATCCCAATAATCAGGTTTGATTTGAATAGCCTGTTGATAGGATTCTTTCGCTTTCTCAAAGTTGTTTTGGGAGAAATAAATATAGCCATTTTTATAAAAAGTTTCTGCATCTTGAGAATAAGCAAATTGCTCCGAAGAAAGAACACCGATGAGCAACAAAAGCAACAGTACCAAGCAAAACCATCTCCGATAGGTCATCACCATATCACCTCATCCAGCCAACCAAACTCTCTTTTTTTGAACACCTTCCAAAATATTAAACAGGGCTTGTTCGAGTTCTTGATTCCAACTCACTCGAAATTGTTCACCCATTTCAATCGCCCATCGTTCCTGGTTACCAATCATATGCAGAATCACTGGTTGTGTCCCATTATGTCTTTGAAGACAATCTTTTAAGCTATAGAAAACCGATAAAGGATCATCGGGATTGGATATTTCTATGTGTACTGGTCTTTCATTTTGTTTTATTTTTTCCAGATCTAATATTTTTTCAACAATGACTTTATTAACCCCGGAATCCAATACATCTACTCTTCCCTCTAAACAGAGAACATTCTCTTTTTCAAGAATATTTTGAAGCTTTTCGGCAATTTTTGGGAAAAAGATGGTTTCTAATGTTCCGGTTTCATCTTCAAGGGTTACAAAGTACATATCTTTTCCAGTTTTGGTGGTGATTCTTCTGGATTCAACGATGGCTCCCATAATCCGAACCGCAGCTTTTTCCTTCATCATTTGAACTTGTTCAAAGGGAATGACATTTAAAAATGTGTAGGAGGCAAGAGCATTTCTAACTGGATGATCACTGATATAAAGGCCGATTATTTCTTTTTCCATGGCGAGCAGGTCTCGAGTTCGAAATTCTGAGACTTCCTTGAGGGTAAGTGTTTCTTGCATGATCGGTTTCAAATCGCCAAAAAGTGTAGCCTGTTGAGGTTGATTTCTTTTTTTTCGTTTGGCATAAAAATGGATAATTTCTTCTAAGGAGCTGAAGAGTTGATTTCGATTGTGATGAAGACTGTCGAAAGCTCCGGCTTTGATGAGGCTTTCGACAACCCGTTTGTTAATTACTCTTTGATCGACCCGTTCCATAAAGTCGAATATATTTTGAAAACGAGCTTCTTTTCTCCGAGTTAAAATTTCGTTCACGGCGTTTTCGCCAACATTCTTAATCGCTGCCAGTCCAAATCGGATTTTCTTTTCCCCAACTACGGTAAAATTGGCTAAACTCTCGTTGACATCAGGTGGAAGTATTTTGATGGATAGTCGGCGAGCTTCCATAATAAATTTAGCAATTTTATCAGTATCTTCCTGAATACTGGTAAGGCAAGCGGTGAGATACTCGGTGGGATAATGGGCTTTGAGATAGGCAGTTTGATAGGATATAAAAGCATAAGCGGCACTATGTGACTTGTTAAAACCATATCCAGCAAAATATTCTATAAGGTCAAAAATCTCGGCAGCGGTTTTGGGGTCGTGACCTTTTTCTTTGGCTCCCTGGATAAACCGGTCTCTTTGTTGCTCCATAACGTCGGCTTTTTTCTTTCCCATGGCTCGACGGAGAATATCGGCCTGACCCAGGGTAAAACCTGCTAGTTCACTGGCAATTTTCATGACCTGCTCCTGGTAGAGAATGACACCATAGGTTTCTTTCAAGATCTCTTCCAAACTTGGGTGAGGATAAGTTACTTTAACCTTCCCATGTTTTCTTTTAATGAAATCATCAATCATTCCACTTCCCAATGGCCCAGGTCGATAGAGGGCTAAAAGCGCCGTCAATTCTTCAATCACAGTGGGGTGGAATCTTTTTAGAAGTTCCTTCATACCAGAGCTTTCCAGTTGGAATACTCCGGTTGTTTCTCCCCGCCCTAATAATTCATAGGTTTCTTGGTCATCAAGAGCAATGGTATCCAGATTAATTTCTTTTTGAGCGGTTTTTTTAATTATATTTAAAGTTCGTTCAATGACGGTAAGGGTTCTTAAACCTAAAAAATCCATCTTGAGCAAACCCAACTCACCTAAAGTGTCCATATCGAATTGGGTAACGATTTCATTGTTGCTCATTTTTTGGAGAGGAACATACTCGGTAAGGGGTTTATGGGAAATTACTACTCCGGCAGCATGCATCGAAGCGTGGCGACAGAGCCCTTCAATTCTTTGGGCGATTTCTAAAAGTTGGGCAACGTTTGAATCATTTTTAACCAGTTTTTTTAATTCAGTGTTGGTATCGATTGCCCTTTCAAGAGTCACACCCGGCGCTCCTGGAATGAGCTTGGCGATTTTATCAACCTCTCCATAGCTCCAGCCCAAAGCCCGACCCACATCACGAACCGCCCCTCGAGCCATCATGCGGCCAAAGGTAATGATTTGAGCAACATGGGTGTGTCCATATTTATTGGAAACGTAGTCAATGACCTCTCCCCTTCTTTCAAAGCAAAAGTCGATATCAATATCAGGCATACTAATTCGTTCTGGATTCAGAAAACGTTCGAATAAAAGCCCATAACGAAGGGGATCAATATTGGTTATTCCAAGAGAATAGGAAACTAAACTACCAGCCGCTGATCCTCTTCCCGGTCCAACCATGATTCCCTTCTCTCGAGAATATTTGACAAAGTCCCATACAATCAAAAAATAAGCATCATAACCCATATTATTAATAACGGTTAATTCATATTCTAATTGGTTTCTGACTTTTTCAGGGGGTGGATCTCCATAACGATGTTGAAGCCCCTCAAGGCAAAGATGTCGGAGGTATCCAGGAACATCAAATCCCTCAGGAACGGAAAATTCCGGTAGGAGAACCTGGCCCAACTCCAATTTTACCTCACACGATTCGGCAATCCTTTGGGTATTCTCAATCGCTTCAGGAACTGAGGAAAAGTCCCGGATCATTTCTTCCGGAGTTTTAAGAAAGAACTCTTGAGTGGGGAAACGGAGTCTTTTTGGGTCATTGAGATTGGTAGCGGTTTGAATAGCCAAAATAATCTCATGGACTCGGGCGTCCTCCTGGTTGAGATAATGAGAATCGTTGGTTGCTACAAATGGGATATTGAGTTTTTTTCCAATTTGAATCAAAGCCTGATTAACCTGAGTTTGTTCGGGAATTTTATTTTCTTGCAGCTCTAAATAAAAAGAATCACTTCCGAAAAGTTCACGGTATTCAGCTGCTAAATTTTCAGCCTCTTTTTGCTTCCCAGCTAAAATGAGCGAGGGAATTTCCCCGGCTAAACAGGCGCTGAGAGCGATGAGGCCTTCCGAGTGCTCTTGTAACAAAGCCCGATCGATACGGGGTTTATAATAAAATCCTTCAAGAAACCCTAAACTCACCAGCTTAACCAGATTCTGATATCCGGTTTGATTGCGAGCCAGTAAAACTAAATGAAAAGCATTTTCTTCACCCTTAGTTATAGTTTTCTCAAAACGACTGCCGGGGGCAATATAAGCTTCACATCCAATTATCGGTTTGATGCCGGCATTCTGAGCTTGCTTATAAAAATCGATGACTCCATACATCACACCATGGTCGGTGATAGCTATCGATTCCATACCGGTTTCTCGTGCTTTTTGGAGAAGTTCTTGAATGCGAATCGATCCATCCAATAAGCTGTATTCGGTATGGAGATGAAGGTGAGTAAAGTTCATTTGGTTATCCCTCGGCCGATAATTCTTTATTGAGGATGCTTTTTACTAGATCGGGATTAGCTTGCCCTCGAGTGGTTTTCATGACTTGACCAATAAGAAAATGAAAGGCTTTTTCTTTTCCACCTAAAAAATCAGCAACACTTTGTGGATTTTGTTCGATGACTTGACGAACAATTTTTTCAATTTCTTTTTCACTGTTAATTTGAGAAATTCCCTTCTTTGCCATGATTTCTTTAGCTCGACCCCCGGTTTGAAACATCTCTTCCAGGATAGTTTTGGCAATGGTCCCGCTGATTTCTTTTTTATCAATCATCTTGAGTAATTCCATAAAAGATGAAGGAGTAATCTTGCTTTGCTTAATATCTATATCAAGAGCATTCAGATTTTTTAGGACTTCAGTTATGGTCCAATTGGCAATAAATTTTGGTTTATTTAATTCCTGTATACAAATTTCAAAGAAATCGGCCAACGATTTATCTTGAACCAGAACATTGGCGTCTTGCTCAGTAAGTTCAAAATCAATCATAAATCTTTCCTTTCGTTCTAAGGGGAGTTCCGGAAGTGATGATTCGATTTGTTGAATAACTTCTTCCTGAACTAGATAAGGGAGAAGATCGGGATCGGGAAAGTAACGGTAATCTTCCGCATCTTCTTTCCCCCGGGAAGAAACAGTTACTTCATTGATTTCATCCCAATGACGAGTTTCTTGCGGAACACAATTCCCCTCTTCTAAACATCTTTTTTGCCGATCAATTTCATATTCCAATGCCCGGAATACCGAACGGAAAGAATTCATATTTTTAACCTCGACCTTGGCTCCCATTTGATCGGGATGGGATGAAATGGATATATTGGCATCACATCGTAATGATCCTTCCTCCATATTCCCATCGCTGACTTCGATGAATCGCACCAAATCCCGAAGAGCGATTAAACTATCCCGGGCTTCTTCGGAGTGATGAAGGTCGGGTTCGGTGACTATTTCAACCAGAGGGATACCGCAACGGTTAAAGTCTACACCTGAACTGTTTTCAGGAAGATTGATTCCTTCATGGATGAGTTTTCCGGCATCTTCTTCAATATGGACTCGTTTAATCCGAACCTGTTTTTTTTCACCCTGGGTTAAAAACTCAAAGTAACCATTAACACCAATAGGAAGGTCATATTGAGAGATTTGATACCCCTTGGGAAGATCGGGATAAAAGTAGTTTTTTCGGTGAAAAACTACCTTCGGTAGCAACTGACAGTGAAGTGAAGAAGCTGTTCGAATGGCCAGTTGCATGGCGTAGTGATTCATAACTGGTAATGAACCTGGAAGCCCCAAACAAACTGGACATACCAAGCTGTTCGGTGGTTTGCCGATGTAATCGGTTCCGCATTGGCAAAAGAGTTTTGCCTGGGTGAGAAGCTGACAGTGAACTTCTAAACCTATGGTAATATGCCAAGCACTCATCAAAGCACCTCCTTTTTGGAATGAATCGAACCAATATCGGGAGGTGAAATCGAGAGAATTTTTTCTAAAAAGGAAGCAAAACTAAATATTTTTCCTTCCTGAAAAGGTGCTCCTAAGATCTGCAATCCTATGGGAAGATGTTGGTGATACCCACAATTAAGCGAAAGAGCCGGAATGCCCGCCATAGCTGAAGGAATGGTAAAAACATCAGTTAAGTACATTTGATAGGGATCATGGCTCTTTTCTCCAAACTTAAAAGGCATACTGGGTGTTGTTGGAGTGAGAAGGATGTCGCATTTCTCAAAACTCTCTTCAAAGTCCTTTTTTACCAAAGTACGAACCTGCATTCCTTTGAGGTAGAATTCATCGTAATATCCTGAACTTAAACAATAGGTACCTAAAATAATCCGGCGAAGTACTTCTTTACCAAAGCCGGTGGTTCTGGTTCGAGTATAGAGGTCTTGAAGATTGAGGGGATGATGGCACCGATAACCATAAGCAATACCATCATAGCGGGCTAAATTGGAAGAAGCTTCAGCTGGGGCTACGATATAATAGGCTTCCAAAGCGTAATCGGTATGAGGGAGTGAAACCTCTACCACTTCGAATCCTTCCTTGGCGAGAATGTTGAGGACTTCTTGAATTCGCTGGGTAATAGAGGGATCTATTCCAGTGGAGAAATATTCCTTGGCAACTCCCACCTTCATTTTTTTAATCTCATCCTCGGGAAGGCAATCGGATGAAGAGAAAGGAGGATAAGGAGCACAGGTCGAATCCCGGTCGTCTTGACCACTGATCACTGAAAAAAGTGCCCGACTATCTTGGACGCTACGAGTGAGGGTTCCAATTTGGTCAAGGGAAGAAGCGAAACTAATTAACCCATAACGTGAGACTCGACCATAAGTGGGACGCAGTCCCACAATTCCACAGAAAGCCGCTGGTTGACGGACTGATCCACCAGTGTCAGAACCCAGCGCCAATGGTGCTTCAAGAGCAGCCACACTTGCCGCTGATCCCCCGCTGGAACCGCCGGGTACTCGATTGGGATCGAAAGGATTTCTGGTTGGCCCAAAACCGCTATTTTCAGTTGAAGAACCCATGGCGAATTCGTCCATGTTGGTTTTTCCTAAAAAAATACCGCCCGCTTTTTTTATTTTTTCAATAACGGTCGCATCAAAAGGTGAATGGTAATTACTGAGAATTCTCGATCCACAAGTAGTCGGCAATCCTTGGATGCAAATGTTGTCTTTAATGGCTATGGGAATACCATAGAGAGGAGGAAATTCAGCTTCTCCGAATTTTTTTTCTTCCAACTCCCGAGCCCGTTGCAGGGCACCGGTTTCATCAATCGTCAAAAATGCTCGGAGGGAAGGGTCAAGAAGATGAATACGATCCAGAAAGAGTTGGGTGATTTCAGTCGGGGAGATTTCTTCATTCTTATAAGCATTCTGATAGTCTTCAACAGTAAAATTTTTAACAGTATCGATATTCATTTTATTCCTCCTGTTTGTCAACCACTTTTGGCACAATAAAATATTGATCGATGACGGCTGGTGCCTGGGAAAATAGCTCTTCTCCTCCCATCCATTCTCGAGGCTCGTCGGGATTAGATGGTGGTTGGCTCCAGGAGATGTGTGAAGTGGGTGAAACCTCCTTGAGTTCAAGACGATTCAATTTATCAAAATGTGAAAGGATATCATTGATTTCTAAGAAAAACTGTTCCAAATCGATATCGGGAATGGACAGCTTGGCAAGAGCAACGACTTTTTTTATTTCCGACAATGAAATTGTCTCTGGCAATCGACCCACTCCTTTCCTGCGGGGGGTATATTCTGTTATCAATAACTGTATTCAATTCTTTGATGAATCTGATGTTGTCATACAATACCATACTATTATAGTGAAAAGCTTTCCTCTTTTCAAAAATCCGATTGGATTTTCTCCTCGAACTCCGATTCAGTTAAAAGAGGAATGTTCTTTTTTATCGCTTGTTGGAGTTTTGAACCAGGTTGTTCTCCCACTATTAGATAATTAACCTGGGAAGAAATGGCTTTAGCAACTTTTCCTCCTCGGGAAACGACCAGATCCTCAGCTTCTTTTCGAGTAAAATGACTGAGAGTTCCGGTAAAAAGAAATGTTTTTTCCTGAAAAAATTCTTGGGGTTTTACCGATTTTTCCTTTTTTTTCTGGATAGGATGGACACCGAGGGCTTTTAATTCCTTGAGCAAAGTCAGATTCTCAGGAATAGAAAAGAAATTGAGTATTGATTGAGAGACTTTAGGACCGATTCCATCTATGATTAGAAATTGATCCTCTGATGCTTCGATAATCTGTTCTAAAGAAGAGAAATGATTGGTGAGAATCTGGGCAACATGGGAGCCAACAAAAGGAATTCCCAGAGCATAGATAAATCGAGCTAATTCTTTTCTTTTTGACCGATCAATGGCTTGAATCAGATTACCTGCTGACTTAGGTCCCATTCGCTCCAAATCAATTAATTCCTCGATATTTAAGCGATAGAGATCGGAAAGGGTTTGAACTAAACTGGTCTCAATAAGTTGGTTGACTAATTTTTCCCCCAGCCCTTCAATATCCATAGCGTCCCGTGAAGCCCAATGAATAATTTTCTCCTTCCGCTGAGCTGGACAATTTAGGTTGACACATTTCCAAGCGGCCTCTCCGACTTCTCTTTTTACTGGAGCATGACACGCTGGACAGGTTGAGGGCATTTGAAAAATAATTTCCGAACCGGTTCTTTGTTCTGAAATAACCCGAACCACTTCGGGGATGACATCTCCGGCTCGACCAACCAAAACCCAATCGCCAATCCGGACATCTTTCCTCTTCATTTCGTCTTCATTATGAAGAGTAGCTCGCTTTACTATAACTCCACCGATATTAACTGGTTCTAATAAAGCAACTGGAGTAAGTGTTCCCGTCCGCCCTACGTTAACTTCAATGTCGAGGACTCTGGTTAGCTCGGTTGTTGCTTCGAATTTGTACGCAATTGCCCAACGGGGACTCTTGCTGGTTGTTCCTAAACGGCTCCGATCGGTAAGGAAATTGAGTTTAATGACCAATCCATCGATTTCATATTCTAATTGCTTTCGCTCACTTTCCCACTTGCGATGGATATGAATGGCTTCTTCTATGGAGGATACCAATTGAATGTGGGGATTAACTTTGAATCCCAATTTTTTTAAATAGGTTAGAAGTTCCCATTGGGTGGTAGGTGAATAGCTGCTTTCAATCAAAGTTGCTCCATAAGCAAACAATTGAAGTTCCCGGGTAGCTGTCACTCGTGGGTCAAGCTGACGAAGTGAACCAGCAGCGGCATTACGAGGATTGGCAAAGGGAGGTTCGCTTTTAGCAGTTCTTTCTTGGTTGAGACGGTTAAAAGCGTTTTTTCCCATAAATATTTCACCCTGGACTTCAATAACCTCGGGAATTTTGTCACCCAATAAGCGAAGAGGGATGGTTTTAATGGTCCGAATGTTAGGAGTTACATCTTCACCGGTAGTTCCATCTCCCCGGGTAGCTCCATGAGTAAGAATCCCTTCTTCATACCTGAGATTGATTGCCAAACCATCAATTTTTAATTCAACCACATATTCAACTTGGTTTTGTTTCAGAAGTCTTTGGAGCCGTTGATCGAATTCACGAACATCATCTTCTAAAACAGCATTATTAAGACTCAGGAGCGGTTGAGAATGCAGGAAAGGTGGGAAACCATCCTGAGGTTTACCGGCAACCCGTTGTGTAGGTGAATCGGGGGTTAGATATTCAGGATGGATCTTTTCCAATTCCTGTAGTTTTCTCATTAAGGCATCATATTCATCATCAGTAACCGTTGGTTGATTAATAATATAATACCGATAGTCGTGTTGGCGTATTATTTCTCTTAGTTTTTTAATTTCTTGACGGATGGTGTTGCTTTCCATACTTGGAAAACCACCTTTTTAAAAGATTTCTTTCCGGACAATGGTGGAACTTCGATCTTGACCAACCGAGAGAATTGCCACTGGGATTTCTATAAAATCTTCTATAAGTTCAATGTAATCATGGGTAGCCCGGGGAAGGTCATTATAAAACTGGATTTTTGAGATGTCGCTCTCCCACCCTTCCAATTCTTGATAAACCGGTTGAGCGATTTCCCAGTCGAAAGGATCAGTTGGAAGTTCCGAAGTTACTTGGTTACCAATACGGTAATGAGTACAAAAGAAAATTTTCGAAAAGCCACCTAAGACGTCAAGTTTGGTTATTACCAGAGAGGTCAGGGCATTAATCCGAGTTGCATACTTGAGCACCACTCCATCCAACCAACCACAGCGCCTTGGCCGACCAGTGGTGGATCCGTACTCTCCTCCTTGTTCACGCAGAGTTTCACCGGTTTGATCGAGACATTCGGTGGGGAAAGGTCCTTCTCCTACTCGAGAAGTATAGGCTTTGCAGATTCCAACCGACTGGATATTAGAAAGGGGACCTAAGCTGGCTCCTAGCAATGAGCCGGCAGCTACTGGGTGGGAGGAGGTAACGTAAGGATAGGTTCCATGATCTAAATCCAACATTGTGCCCTGGGCTCCTTCAACAACCAGATTCTGATGGGAAGCAAGAGCATCGTAAATAATAGGTAAAGTATTGACGATATACGGTTTTAATTGATCAGAATATTTTTCAAATTGTTCAAAAACTTCTTTGAAAGAAAGTGGAGGTTTCTGAAAAACCTTTTCCAGAATGGCATTTTTATAATTTAAAACCAGTTGGAGCTTTTTTTTAAAGGTATCCAGGTTTAAAAGGTCGACAGCTCGAATTCCCCATCGGGCAACTTTATCCTCATAGGCAGGACCGATTCCTCGACCGGTAGTCCCGATTCGGGAACTTTGACGAAAAGATTCCTGGAGCTGATCGAATAAACGATGATAAGGCATGACCAGGTGGGCTTTTTCACTAATGAACAGTCTTGACAGTGATTCTTCCCATCCATTATCACGCAGGAATTGAATTTCTTGCAGAAGATCGGCGGGGTCAATGACCATACCATCTCCTAAAATGCATTTTATCCCAGGATGAAGAATGCCTGATGGTATAAGATGAAAGACGTATTTTTTAGCTTCAACGACGACAGTGTGTCCGGCATTGCTCCCTCCTTGAGCTCGAATGACCATATTGGCTTTTTGGCTGATAAAATCTACCATTTTTCCTTTTCCCTCGTCACCCCAATGGGTGCCGGAGATGATTGCGAGAGGCATGAATATTCCTCCTCTTTATTTTTCCTATATTATTTATATGTTATTGAATTTCTATTCCCATTCAATAGTTGCTGGTGGCTTAGAAGTAATATCAAAAACCATCCGCCCAATACCAGCAACTTTATTCACTACTCGGCGGGCGATAATGTCTAAGGTTTCATAGGAGATTTTTGCCCAATCGGCAGTCATTCCATCTTCGCTCATGACGGCACGAAGAACACCAACATACTTATAAGTTCTTTCATCCCCCATGATTCCTACACTTCGAACTGGAACCAACACTCCGAAAGATTGCCATAGTTTTTTGAAAATTGGGGAATTTTTCAACTCTTGATAGATGATGTAATCCATATCCCGTAAAATTTCCAGTCGGTTTTCGGTCACTTCACCAATAATTCTGACTGCAAGACCCGGACCTGGAAACGGCTGTCGCCAAACAATCTCATCAGGAATGCCTAATTCTAATGCTAATTGTCGAACTTCATCCTTAAAAAGGAATCGCAAAGGTTCGATTACCCGAAGGTGCATCAGTTCAGGAAGCCCGCCAACATTATGGTGGCTTTTGATTTTCACCGATGGCCCGCAAACCGAGATACTTTCTATAACATCAGGATAAGTAGTGCCCTGGAGTAAGCAAGTGGCATCACCTAAATTTCGGGCTTCTTCTTCAAAAACTTCGATAAATACCCGGCCGATGATTTTTCTTTTTTGTTCTGGGTCGACGACACCCTGGAGTTCATTTAAAAAACGGTCTTTGGCATCGACGGCAATAACCCGTCCCTTCCCTAATAAGGCTTCCATATTTCGGAGAACGTGTTCTGGCTCACCCTTTCTCATCAAACCGTTATTCACAAAGATACAGCTCAGCTGGTCACCGATCGCTCGATAAGTCAAAACTGCTGCAGTCACTGAATCAACTCCACCACTTAAAGCACAGATTACTTTTTCCTTTTGAGCAGTATTACGGAGCCATTGTATTTGTTGTTTAATGATTGATTCTGCAGTCCAATCCGAGGAACAACCACAGACGTTAAAAATGAAGTTGGATAAAATCTCTTTTCCTAAGGGTGTATGAGACACTTCAGGGTGAAACTGAATTCCCCAAATTCTTCTCTGATCGTCAACAATGGCAGCATAATCACAGGTTTCGGTTCGAGCAATACATTGAAATTGTGGTGGGATTTCTTTAACGCTATCACCGTGGCTCATCCAGCAAACCATTTCATTTCCAAAACCTTCAAAAATACCTCTTTTTTCCAAAATTGTCAGGAGAGCTTTTCCATATTCCCGAGTTTGAGATTGGACCACCTTGCCACCTAAGGTTTTCACTAAAAGATGAAGACCGTAACATATCCCCAATAGTGGTTTATTGGATTTGAGAATCATCTCTTCCAGCTGAGGAGCACGAGGATCAGCAACGCTATAGGGACTTCCTGAGAGAATGATCCCTTTGATATCGGAACTATTCAAATCGCATTCTTTCAAGTGATAAGGCCAGATCTCACAATAAACCTGATACTCTCTGATTCTTCGGGCAATAAGCTGGGTATATTGGGAACCAAAATCTAAAATAACGATTTTGTCCATTATGACCTCCCCATGCCGACTCCCTGAATTTTCTGAAGAAATTTTCCTTCAGTCCAAATGCTCGGAGATATATCGATAGGGACTTGCTGCATTTCTTTGATGTTTTGAGCACCTAGAGAACCCATTGAGCCTCTCAAGGCACCAATAAAATTCATCGTTCCGTCGGTGACATGACTAGGTCCAAGTAAAATTTCTTTTAAGGTTCCTTTAATGCCAACATTAACCAACGTGCCGCGGGGAAGATTGGGGTCAGGGGTTGCCATTCCCCAGTGATGACCTTGGCCAGGAGCTTCCTGCGCCGAGGCTAAAGGAGAACCAAGCATGACGGCGTCAGCACCGCTGGCAATTGCTTTGGCAACGTCACCACCAACTCTCATTCCTCCATCGGTAATGACTGTAACATACCGACCGGTTTCTTTCCAATAGTCATAGCGGGCAGCAGCAGCATCAATCGTGGCCGTAATTTGAGGAATACCTATTCCCAATACAGCACGGGTAGTACAGGCAGCACCTGGCCCGATACCCACCAGAATTCCTGAAGCACCAGCTTTCATTAATTCAAGAGCTACTTCATAGGTTGCACAATTCCCGACGATCACCGGTATGGGAAGGTCCTGGCAAAAGCTTTTTAAATCGAAAGCAGCACTGCGAGAAGATAAAAATTCCCGAGTGGTGACTGTGGACTGGATGACCAAGATATCAAGTCCTGCTTCGATGGCAGCAATACCTAAGGTTTGAGCTCGAGAAGGAGTAACTGATGCGGCGGTAAGAACACCCTGGGATTTAATTTGCTCGATTCGTTCTTTTATCAGTGATTTTTGAATTGGTTCTTGATAAGTTTTTTGCAAGTAACTAGTGATTTCTTCTCGTGATTTTTGAATAAACGTGGAAATCAAGGGGTAGGGATCTTGATAACGACAGAAAATACCCTCCAGATTGAGAACTCCCATGGCACCCAATTTTCCCATAGTTACAGCCATAATCGGATCAATTACTCCGTCCATGGCTGCTCCAAGTATGGGGAGGTTGAGATGCCTATTCCCAATTGAGATGCTCAGGTCAATATCTAGCGGGTCAATGGTTCGAAGTCCAGGAACCAAGGAAATTTCATCAAACCCGTAAGTCATTCGAGCCATTCGGTATTTTCCTAATGACACTTCATGCATGGGTTTCACCTTCCTCCGTTCATCTCAGCAGTATTAAAAACCAAGTATAGATTCACAAATCTATTACAATTGAATAAATACGTTTAACGCTTTTCTTTACCCCTCTTTGAGATAAGATATCAGCTACTGAGTAGGTATAAATAAGTAGGATACAACTCCTCTCCAATTTGAAAGGGGGGAAACACCAGGGGGCACCCCAACTCAAAAGAACATTTTGAAGTTGTTTGATAATGGAAAGAGTATTCAAATATCCCCCTCCTTGAAGGGGTATCCTTTCGTTATTATCAAAATAACACACTTGAATTAATTATAAAAGAACTATCCGAGTTTTCCAGTGACCCTTGCAGTTGGATTACCCGGATAGTTTACAGTTTTTACTCTGGTGTTTCTTCTTTGTGTTCGGCAATGATGGTTTGAGTGGTCAAGGCTAAAGAGGCAATACTCACTGCATTTTGGAGAGCTGCTCGGGTAACCTTGGCGGGATCAACTATTCCCGATTTGACCATGTCAACAAATTCACCGGTCATAGCATTGAAACCTATTTTTTTATCCAGACCTCGAACCTTACTGGCAATAATATTCCCTTGATATCCAGCATTTTCTGCGATTCTTTTTAGAGGTTCTTCCAAGGCGTTCAAAACGATTAGAGCGCCAACTTGCTCATCATTAGACAGGTTATCGACGGAGACTTCTTGTCTAATATGCAGAAGCAATGATCCCCCTCCAGGGATGATTCCTTCCTCGATAGCCGAACGAGTTGCTGAGAGAGCGTCTTCAACTCGATGTTTCTTTTCTTTGAGTTCGGTTTCGGATAGAGCCCCTACCTTGATGATCGCAACTCCTCCAATTAACTTTGCCAATCGTTCTTGAAGTTTTTCACGGTCATAACTGGAATCGGTCTTTTCAATTTGAACTCGGATTTCTTTTTCTCGAGCTTTTATATCATCGGGACTTCCTTGGCCGTCAACAATAATAGTGTTGTCTTTGTTGATTTTTACCGATCCGGCCTTTCCTAAAAGATCTATGGTGACTTTCTCCAATTTCATTCCCATTTCCTGGGAAATAACCTGTCCACCAGTAAGAATAGCCAGGTCATGAAGGATTTCCTTTCGTCGATCTCCAAAAGCTGGCGCTTTTACTGCTGCAACGTTGAGTGCACCACGAAGCCGATTGACCACTAAAGTCGCTAAGGCTTCGCCTTCTAAATCTTCGGCAATGATCAATAGAGGTTTTCCGGTTTGGACGACCTGCTGGAGTATGGGGAGCAGCGTTTGAATGGAGCTAATTTTAGAATCAGTAATCAAAATATAGGGATTTTCCAGAATACAAACCATTCTCTCTTGATCGGTTACCATATAAGGAGATAGGTAGCCTCGATCAAACTGCATTCCTTCAACCACCTCAAGGGTAGTATCGGTTGACTTGGATTCTTCTACAGTAATAACTCCATCTCTACCTACTTTTTCTATGGATTCAGCAATGATTTGACCAATTGACTGGTCTTTTGCGGAAATGGAGGCAACCTGAGCGATAGACTTTTGATCATCAATTGGGATGCTGTTTTGGTTAATCTTATTGACGATTTGGACGAGAATTTTATCCATACCATTTTTAAGAAAAACTGGATTATAACCAGCAGTGACATTTTTCAATCCATTGTGGATCATTTTTTGAGCAAGGACCATGGCGGTGGTAGTTCCGTCACCAGCTATATCATTGGTTTTAGTAGCAACTTCTCGGACCAAAGTTACCCCGATATTTTCAAAAGGGTCTTTGACCTCAATCTCTCGAGCAATAGTAACCCCATCATTGGTAATCGTTGGTGCCCCGAATTTTTTTTCTAAGATGACGTTTCGACCTTTAGGGCCTAAGGTCAGCTTTACCGTGTCGGTAATAATATTAGCCCCTTTTTCTAAAGTACGGCGGGCTTCTTCATCGAAAATGAGTTTTTTTGGCATTAATGACACCTTCCCTTCTATCTTATCGTATAGATTATTTCCATTTTAAGGAAAAAATCAGACTATTCTCGGGGGAAAAGTCTGGCAATGCATCGAAATCTAAAGCGGAGTGAATTAGACTGGCTTTAGTTTCTTAGAAATCAACAACAAAAATATATTATAACGTTAAGGAAGAAAAAAACCTATAGGTTCATTTAAAAATTTATTATAATATATTAATCAAACACACCTGAAAATTCAATCAATTCCTACTCGCTACAGAATAAAGCAGTGTCAGTGATCAAAAAATAACTATTAATTGAGAAATATTAACTATTAAGCTTTATACTTCTCCCAATCGCAACTGGGGATCAGGTTCTAAATCGAGGGGGCTGGTTTTCCCTAAGGAAAAATGAAAAGAGCCACTACTTCCTATCATGGCTGCGTTATCAGTACATAGAGTTGGCGATGGGAGATAAACTTTTATATTATGCTGGAATCCTTTTTGTAAAAAAAGAGAACGAAGCGAGCTGTTGGCTGCTACTCCACCGCCCAGCGATACCCTTCGAATACCGGTTTTTTTAATAGCTCGGATGGTTTTTTTCCAGAGGGTACGTACAACACTTCGTTGAAAGGATGCTAAAAGATCGTTAATTATATTTTCATCTTTTTTGGAAGAGTCTGGAAGCTGGTCGTACATTCGTACCACAGCAGTTTTGAGACCACTGAAGCTGAAATCATAATTTTCTTGATCTTCTAATCCTCCCCGAAAATGAAAACGAGTCGGATTGGCATTTTTTGCCCGGTTATCAATTAAAGGACCGCCAGGATAACCGATATTTAGGTATTTGGCAATCTTATCAAATACTTCACCGGCTGCATCGTCACGAGTCCGTCCTAAATGGACATATTTGCCCCAGTCTTGGACCACAGTTAACTCGGTATGTCCTCCTGAAACGATAAGTGAAATGAAAGGCGGGGTAATATCTGGATGATCCAATCGAGAAGCAAAAAGATGTCCTTCCAAATGATTGACAGCGATAAATGGTTTTTGATTGAGGATAGAAAGAGTCTTCCCCATGCATAGTCCCATAAGAAGAGATCCAGTTAATCCTGGACCACGAGTTATTGCGAACAAATCAATTTCTTTAAGAGTAAGATTAGCCTGTTGCAAGGCCTGTTCTAAAGCCGGAATCAAATATTCCAAATGGCGTCGGGATGCGACTTCTGGAACAACTCCACCAAAACGACGATGAATATCGATTTGACTGGATATTACATTGGAGAGGATGGTATACCCATTTTTTATAATAGCGACACAAGTATCGTCGCAACTGGTTTCAATTGCCAAGCAGTACATAACAATCCTTTCTTTTTAACCTTCTTTGCTGATGATTTTTTTCATGATAATAGCATCTTCACCATCACTGTAATATTTTGTTCGAATTCCAATGGCAGTAAAATCCAGTGAACGATAAAGATTTTGGGCAGGGAAATTAGAAACTCTTACCTCAAGAAAAACTTCCTGACAACCCTGATTCAAAATTGAATTCAGAGCATATTGAAGGAATTTTTTCCCCAATCCTTGACGGCGATAATCGGGGTGAATGGCAAAGGTGGTAATGTGGGCTTCTTCGAAAAGATACCAATAACCAATATATCCAATCACTTTTCTCTTAATTCGAAGAACCAGGTAGGTCGCCAGTCGGTTAGTAAATTCACTCATAAAAAGAGAAAAACTCCAGGGTTGGGGGAAAGATTTCTTTTCTATAGCTAAAACTGCTGATAAATGGATTGGTTTCATTTTTTCGATGACATAGGGTTCAGCTGGGAAAGGAGAATTATTCATGTTCAAAGACTCGTGATCCATATAGAGGTCGAGTATTTTCTTCAAAGAATTCGGAATTATTTTTTTGAATAGGAATATCCCGGCTTTCAATTAATTCAATAAGGTTGATGGAATCAGGTTGTGAACTATCAGGGTGAAGGCACTGAAATTGATTGTTTTGAAAAAGGTTATAAAGTTCCTGCCAAGGAGTAATAATCAAAACATCTTTAGAAGAATAAAGCTTTATAATATCTGAATAAGGTCCGATTTGAATTTTGACTTGGTGATCCGGTAGTTTTTGAAAGCCTAGTTTAAATTCTGACCAGAAGACTTCATTTTTCTTATGAAAAATAACTGGAAGAATAATCAAGCCTTTGTGAGGGGTTATTAGTTTACTTCCCTGGTGGGCTAACATCTCCAAAGTGGAAAATCCATATAAGGGACAATTCAAGCTGTATGCCAAAGTTCGGCCGGTGATATTGGCTATTTTTATACCGGTAAAAGAACCAGGACCTCGACCGATAACGATCCGTTCTGGTGGAAAGGTTGAAAAGAATCCCTTTTTCTGTATTTCCTCCAAAGATTGAATCAAAACCCGGGAATGGTCGGTCATGACCTGGGAACGATGCTGATAGATAACTTCAGCACTATTTCCTAAAGTTAAAGTCAGCCAAGGAGTGCTAGTATCCAAGGCTAAAGTATTTGGTATTGTTTGATTATTGTCCATAATTTTGATAAAAGATTTCGATGAGTCGGTTTTTTTCATCGGTAACAGTTAATTTGACTACATAATAAGGAGGAAGAAAATGAGCTAAAAATCGTTCACCCCATTCAATTACAGTAAAGGAATTTGAAGTAAAATATTCCTCGATCCCCAACTGCTCAACCTCCTGCCAGTTTTCAAGACGATAAAAATCCATATGGTTGAGAATGCAAACTGGGCCATGGTATTCATTGATTAAGGCAAAACTTGGACTAATCACTTCCCGGCTGGAAATACCCAGCGCTTCAGCGATTCCCTTGGTAAAATAGGTTTTTCCAGCACCTAGCTGGCCGGATAAGAGAATAGGAACTCCTGGCTGAAAATATTCCTGAGTAAAATGGCTGGCAATTTTCATGGTTTGGTCTTCATTGGATGATAATAGAGTATCAAGATGAGTCATACCACAATCCGATTTTTAATCCGAATAAAACTACATAAAATTTCGTGAGGAATGGTTTCTGCCCAGGCAGCCATCTCTTCCGCTCGAATTTCATCAGGTCCGTCTGATCCGAGAATTGTAACCAGGTCTCCCCTTTTCACATCAGGGATAGAGGTTACATCTACCATCATTTGATCCATGGAAATTACTCCTAAGCATTTGGCTCGTTGTCCTTTGATTAAAACCTCCATTCGGTTTGAAAGGCGCCGCAAAAGCCCTTGAGCATAGCCGATAGGAATAACTGCCAACCGAGTCGGACGTTCGGTAATACAGGTTCCACCATACCCAATACAACATCCCGATGGAAGGTGTTTTAAAAGTTTAACCCGGCTTTTTATCCTCATCACGGGTGATAAACCAAGTGAACGGACTGGAGAAGGATCCTGGATGGGTGAAACACCAAATAACGCAATTCCTACCCTCACCATATCAAGGTGATAATGTGGGAAAAATAGGAAACCAGCGCTGTTACAGCAATGCTTTTCTAAATTTTGAATTGAAACCTGTTCTGAAAGAAATTTTTTTTGTAAAAAGTTCTGAAAAATTTCAAACTGCCGATGGGTATAGGTAGGATCATTTTCTGAACTGGCAAAATGGGTCATTACTCCCTTTAGATGCAAATAGGGGTGATGACTCATTTGTTTGATGAATGATTCATCCAGTTCTTCCGGAAGAAAGCCCATTCGATACATCCCCGAATCAATTTTTAAATGAAATTCCAGCTCTTGTTGATTCAATTGAACCGCAGATTTCAGTTGATCCCATTCTTCTCGGGAGGAAAGGGCGGGTGTTAAGTGATTTTTAAAAATCCCAGGAATTTCCTGGTTAATGAATCCTCCTAATAAATAGATGGTCCCTTTGATTCCTAATTGACGGAGAGCTTCACCCTCTTGAACGGTAGCAACCCCAAAGCGATTCATGCCCCACTTCTGAAGGAGCAAAACGCTTTCTATACCATGCCCGTATGCGTCAGCTTTGACTACTCCAATTATCCGAGAGGCATTGGGAATACTTAGGTGTTGAAGTATTCGAGTAAAATTGTTATGGAGCGATTGTGAGTCAATCTCCATCCACAATGGGTAATCGATATTCACAATTTTTAACCACCTTTATCGCGTATGGTAGATAAGATGCTAGTTCACTGGCAAGAAGTTGAGGAGACTGTTTTTGATATAAATCAGCTGATAACCCATGGAGAAATACGCCGGTCACGGCACTGATAAACGGAGACCCACCTTGAGCCAAAAAAGCTGCAATAATTCCGGTTAAAACGTCTCCACTTCCAGCAGTAGCAAGATTGGGATTCCCCGTTGGGTTGATAGCAATTTCTCCCTGGGGAGATACAACTATGGTTCCTGGTCCCTTTAAAACGGTAATACAGTTAAAGTATTGAGACAAAGCACAACTCGCGGCGATTCGATTTTCAGCGATTGAAGAAGCCGAGCGGTTAAGGAGACGACCCATTTCGCCTTCGTGAGGAGTAAGAATCCAACCTTGTAAACGATTTTTCCAAAACTCCCGGTTAACAGCAATAGCATTTAAAGCATCGGCATCAATTACACCCTTGATCGGTGATTTTTCAATGACTTTTTCAATAAAATATCTGGATGCTGGAGACGAACCTAATCCGGGACCAATTGCAATTGAGCGGCATTTTCGTTGTAAGATGGCTTCACATATTTCATCGGCATGATGAGGTAAGTACTTCCATTGAGTATTTTTTTTATTGGAAGAAAGAATGGTGCTCACCACTTCAGGTATAGAGGATTTCACTAAAGGTGCCAGTTGATGATTGGTTGCCCAAATAACCATTCCTGCTCCGCTTCGATAGGCGGCTTGACAGGTTAAAAGGCCGGCTCCGGTCATGGCCGGGCTTCCAGCAACCACCATAACAACCCCGGCACTTATCTTATTACTGAGAAAAGCTTTCTCAGGCAAAAAAGGACGAATAAAATCAGGGGTGATCAGAAAACCTTCTTGGGGAACATCTGCCGGTTCTCGATCCAAGGGAATTCCGATATCAGTGAGATGAATTGTTCCACAGTATTCACGAGCAGGAGCTACCACCAAGCCTCTCTTTAGCATTCCAAAAGTAATGGTATGATGAGCTTTAACAGCCCTTCCCATGATTTTACCCCAGGTGACATCGACACCCGAAGGGGCATCAACGGCAATAATCATTGATTCCTTGGCTTTATTGATAGCATCGATTACTTCTTGAAAAACACCTTCAACCTTTTTCGATAATCCAGTACCAAAGAGGGAATCGATAATTAAAGTTCCTTTATCAAAGCGGGGGGGATTTCCTGGGAATACTCTCTGAATGGGTAAACCGATTCGCTGACAGATTTCATAATTAAGAGCAGTATCATTCTTCAGCCGCTCGGGATTTCCTACCAAAAAAATGGTGATAGGCAATAACGGATAACGAAGATTGAGATGGCGGGCAATGACCAATCCGTCTCCTCCATTGTTACCCGGACCACAGACCACTGCTACCTGATTCCAGGATTTATCTATTCCAATTTGTCTAATCTTGTCGACAATATTTCTCCCGGCATTCTCCATGAGCAGCTGAGTCGGGATCCGGTAGGATTCGACTAATCTTTTTTCCAGTTTCTGCATGGATTCGGAAGTAATCAGTTTCACTGTTAGACCTCAGTGTTATCTATGCGCCTTTCCACACCCACCGCTACAGCGACCACCATCTCAGCGGTGTGGGAAAGGGATAGGGATATACTTTCAAATATTTGTTTTAATGATTCCTCGGATAATGAAACCCAAGGCTTTCCAGAAGAGTGATGGAAAACCTGAATCTGTTTCCAGTTTGGATTTAAATCCTTTTGAAGAAAGATTTTCTTAACGGCTTCTTTTATAGCGAAGAGAGAAGCGACTCCTTCAATAAAACGTCGCTCGCTCACGTCACAGTAATATTCCAGCTCAGCTGAAGTGGCAATTCGTTTTACAAACCTTTCTCCACATCGGCTAAGGGTTTTTTTTACTCTCGTGAGATTGATGAGATCGATACCAATGTATATCTTTGGGTTCATCCGGCCTCTTCTTTTTCTTTCTTGGCTTTTTGAATAATACCTTCAGCAATCTGAGCTGGGACTTCCTCATAGTTGGAAAAGGTCATTTTATAAGACCCTCTCCCTTGGGTAATGGAGCGAAGGTCCACTGAATAGCGGAAAATTTCGGCTAAAGGAACATTAGCTCGGATAAGCTGATAGCCATCCTGTGGATCCATCCCCAAGATTCTTCCTCTACGACTGTTGATATCGCCGATAACATCTCCCATAAATTCTTCGGGAACGGTGATTTCAAGGTTCATAATTGGCTCAAGCAAAACCGGATTGCATTCCAGGCATCCCTTTTTCAAAGCCATCGATCCGGCAATTTTAAATGCCATATCCGATGAGTCAACCGGATGGAAAGATCCATCGTAAACGATAACTCGGATATCAATGACCGGATAACCCGCTAAAACGCCTTCCAACATTGCTTCCTGAACGCCCTTTTCCACCGATGGAATATAATTGCGAGGAATGGCTCCACCGACAATTTTATCGACGAATTCAAAACCCTTACCACGGGGAAGGGGTTCAAGTTCCAGCCAACAATGGCCATACTGCCCTCTTCCGCCTGATTGTCTTTTATATTTTCCTTCCACCTTGGTGGTTCCCTTGATGGTTTCCTTATAAGGAACTTTTGGAATGGCCAAACCAACTTCCACTCCAAATTTTCGCTTCATTTTCTCGATTAATACATCGAGATGAATATCCCCATAACCATAGAGAACATCTTCTTTAGTATCAGGGTCACGAACCTCTTTGACGGTAGGGTCTTCTTCCAGCATTCGACTGACTCCTAAGCTGATCTTATCTTCATCACCCCGTCCAAGAGGCTTGATGCTCGATAAATAATTCGCTTCGGGATATTCCAGATTGGCAAAAACGATTGTTTTTTCTTTTTCCGAAAGTGTATCACCAAGATAGATTTCATTGATTTTAGCGATGGCACCCATATCTCCCGGGCCAATTTCGGTTACCGATTCCTGGTTTTTACCTCGTAGGGTTAGTAATTGCCCCACTTTTTCTTCAGTATCACGGGAAGCGTTGAACAAACGAGAATCAGAAGTTAATTTTCCAGAAAAAACCCTTACTAAAGCCAATTTTCCTACATAAGGATCACTGATAATTTTATAAACGTAAGCTGAAAAAGGCTCGGTTTCGTTACATTTTCTTTCAACTTCTTCTTTGGTTTTCGGATTTATTCCTTGGATGGGAGGACGATCAAGAGGCGATGGGGCATAGTGGGATAAAGCATCTCCGAGAAGAGACACTCCTCGATCGGTTAAACCGGACCCACATAACACTGGAAATAGCTTTCTCTGAAGAATCGCTTGGCGAAGAGTTTCTTTAAGGAGCTCGGGTTCGATGGTTTGTCCTTCCAAGTACATATTTAATAACTCATCATTGGTTTCAGCAATATTCTCGACCAGGAAGTCATGAATTTCTTGGGCTTGATTTTGTAGGTCGGCTGGTACGGTGTCTTCCTTAAATGATTTTCCATCAGCTTGGAAATACAATGCTTTCATGGCTAAAATATCGACGACACCCTGAAAATTGCTTTCTTTGCCGATTGGTATGTAAAGAGGAGTTGCTTTAGCCGAGAGTTCACTTTGTATTTCACTTAAAACTTTATCAAAATTGGCACCTTCTCGATCCATTTTGTTGATAAAAAGAAAAACCGGAAGCTGATTTTGTTCTAAATACTTCCAGCTTCGCTCTACACCAACTTCAACACCAGAAACTCCACAAACGGGGATTAACCCACAATCGACTGCACGAAGAGCACCTAAAACATTTCCAACAAAATCTGCGTATCCAGGAGTATCAATCAAATTGATTTTCTTTCCCTGCCATTCAAAAGGGAGTACCGATAGGTCGATTGATATTCCTCTTTTTATTTCTTCTGGTTCCCAATCAGATACCGTGTTTCCTTCCTCAACTTTTCCCTTTCGGGAGATAAGTCCTGAATGATAAAGCAAAGTTTCGGCAAGAGTTGTTTTTCCTGCACCAGCATGTGAAAATAATCCCACGTTTCGAATGTCTTTACTGTCATACTTTTTCAAATTAATTTCCTCCCTTCACCGTCTTATCATTATCAATTGGTTTTATTTCTTCAAGGATAGCACCGGGTATGGTATCTCCTGGTAAGGTTTGCTGGGTGGTGGTAATAGGAATAATTGTTGAATGATTCCACACCTTTTGCCAGCTATATCCTACTTGAGCATAGTTTTCACTTAATAGATAAAACCATAGTGCTACAGCAAAACCGACAGCATACCATTTGGTTTCCCGGTCATGATGATACCAGGTTTTGAATTTTTTCAAGCTTTTTTTGATCAAATTGATAATATCTGATATTTTAATCATATTTTTCGATAGAGAATTCTTAGCATTTTTTTCAAAGTACTCGTCTCAACGTCCCAGGCCATTTTACCCTGAACTGCGATCGATACCTTCCCGGTCGTTTCTGAAACCACCAGAGATAGAGCATCAGTTTGCTCAGTGATGCCTATTCCAGCTCGGTGCCGGGTTCCAACTAATTTTTTAACCTCGGTTTTTTCTGCTAAAGGGAGAATGCACCCGGCAGCAATAATCCGGTTTTCTTTAATAATCACCGCTCCATCGTGCAGTGGTGATTCGGTTAAAAAAATTGAATAAACTAATTCAGAAGAAAAAACAGCATCAATGGCGATACCAGTTTGAAGAAAATCCCGTAAATCATTATTCCTCTCCAATACAACTAAAGCTCCAACTTTCTTACGAGAGAGAGTTTGGCAAGTAATGGTAATTTCATCGATAAACTTAGTCCGATCTTCCTCGCTGTGAAAAAAGAAACGGGAAGTACTATCCGGGCGATGATAAGCCCGATTGACATAGAGACGGCGAAGCTCAGGCTGAAAAACAATAAATGCTCCACCTATATAGGCGACAAGAATAATCTTCCAAATAAAATTAAGCTCTTTTAACCCGGAAAAATTAGCTAAACCGGCAATAACGAATAAGATTAGGAGGAATTTTAAAACCGAATAAAGCGAAGTGCCCTTGGTGATAGAAAACAATCGAAAAGACAAATATAAAATCAGAATAAGTTCGATAGTCCATCGCCAGTGCACAGAAAGATTCAAAAGATAACTCCTCCGCTAACTCATAATCAATGCCAGCAAAGCCTTTTGAGCATGGAGTCGATTTTCGGCTTCATCAATAACTACTGAACGTGGGCCGTCCATAACCTCATCGGTAATTTCCAGATTTCGGTGAGCCGGCATGCAATGGAGAACAATCGCATTGGATCGAGCTTTATCAAGGATATTTTGGTTAACCTGAAGTTTTTGGAAATGACGAATCCTTTCCTCCATTTCACTTTCTTTTCCCATGCTTGCCCAGACATCGGTATAGATAACATCGGCGTCCTGAGCGGCCATCTCCGGATCGGCTTCATAAATTATAGTTGCTCCTGAGTTGCTTCCCTTCTCTTGAGCCCAATCCCAAATTTCGGTTTGTGGTTGATAGTTATTGGGAGAACAGATGGTGAGATTGAGCCCCAAGACTCCAGCTGCTACGAGCCAAGAATGACAGACATTGTTTCCATCGCCAAAATAAGATATTTTTTGACCTTTAAGAGTCCCCTTTTTCTCTAAAATGGTCAATATGTCTCCTAAAATTTGACAAGGATGATGAAGGTCAGAAAGTCCATTAATAATCGGGATTTGAGAATACTTTGCCATCTGGATAAGATTATTATGGCTGAAAGTACGAATCATAATCGCATCAACCATACGGTCAAGGACCATGGCTACATCCTTAATTGCTTCCCGTTTCCCCAAGCCCACTTCTTGGGGACCAATATACATAGCTTTCCCACCCAGTTGATGCATTGCCATTTCAAAAGAAACCCGGGTCCGTAGAGATGGTTTTTCAAAAAGCATGGCCAGGGTTTTTCCAGAAAGGATTTCGATTTTCTCTCCTATCATCCAGCGTCTCTTTAAAACGATTGCCGTTTCTAAAAGGTAATAAATTTCATCAGCTGAATAGTCGGATAGACTTAAGAAATCTCTTCCTTTAAATACCCACCTCATAATACCCATCCTTTCTCATTCAATGTAGCGTTTCTGTACATAGGGCGATAAAAATGCCCGCAATACAGTTCCATACCCAGCTTGAAACCGGACTAAATCACCAATCCGATAATCATGCTGACTTTCCTCACAATCTAAAACCAAATAATTGCTGGTTGCTCCAATTATTGTAACATTTCTGTCCTCGAAAAATAACTGTGTATCATCAATGTCTTGGAGACCTACTGCAACTAATGCTCGTTTCCGAGGGTAGTTTTTTTCACTGGACATCTTACCGGGTCGACCAAAAGCATCAAATCCTCGATCTGATGAGTCAGGTTGCTTGTTTTTTATTTCCACAATTTCAGCTTCGATATGGAAAGCTCCCTGTTGTAGCCAATTGAGATTTCTTTTTCTGCTAATATCACTACCGAAGAGAAAGGCTTCTCCACAACGAATCTGATCCACCGGAGGTGGTTGGGAGCATTCTTCCCAAAGGGAAAAGAAAGTCGTTCCGCCCACTGATATAAAAAGATGAGGATTATGCAGGAATAGCCGAAGTTGATTTCTCAAAGAACTTAATTCCTCAAGAGTTTTTATTTGAGGAAGAACTCCGCTTAAACAAGCCAAAGAAGTTCCAATACCAATAATGGCAATATTATCCAAAGAAACAATCTGGTCAATATTATTCAACACTTCTTCGGGAAGAAATCCCTCTCTTCCATCACCAGTTTCGATAGCAAGGATAACCGATGATTGGGCATGAAATTGTTTGGTTTTCTGAGCAAAGAGGTTGAGAATTTCCAATTGGGAAACCAGGGGAATTATTTGGTTCTCAATAATTACATTGATTTCTTCTTTCATAGGAAGACGGATTAATTGATATTGGGCTTTATGGCCAAAGCGGTCGATCAATTTCAGGAGATTGGATAAATTTGAGTCAGCGAAAGATCGAATTCCGGAGCCATAGAGTAGGTCAGTTATTTTATAATCGGCACAAAATCCTTTGGTGACAGCGACTGGTTTCAGCATCCACTCGGAACATTTTTTTTGAAGGGTTTCGATATTTTGTTTCAGCTTAGATAAATTAATTTCAAGAAGTGGATACAACCCAACCACCACCAAAGTTTTTTTTATTTTTACCGGGAATTTTGGAAAACCAAAAAACACCTGAAACAAAAAGAGCCCCCAGACTTCGGGGGCTCCGATAATTAAAAATATTACCGTTTAGAGAATTGAAAACGAGCCCGTGCTGACCGCTGACCATATTTTTTCCGCTCTTTCATGCGAGGATCGCGAGTTAAAAGTCGGGCTTTTTTTAAGGTTGGTTTTAAATTTTCATCAATTTTGATCAATGATCTGGAAATACCCAATGCCATGGCTCCTGCCTGGCCGCTTAAACCCCCACCTTCTACTATGACGTTAACGTTAAAGCGACTATCACTCCCGGTCAGGGCTAATGGACGGGTAGCTAGTATTTGGAGCACTGGTTGGGGAAAATAATCTTTCAATTCTCTCCCATTAATAACTACTTTGCCACTTCCCAAAGTCAACCATACCTTAGCGATCGATGTTTTTCTTCTCCCGGTTGCGTAATACTTCATAT
>NZ_DAOLQM010000004.1:0-18749 GCF_035418125.1 Atribacter sp.
AGTTAATGTAAAAACATACTCCTATGGAACCAATCAGAATGAGAAGGTCCATAAATATATTCATAAAAGTATGAGAAAAAAGGTTTTGGATATTAGTTACATCATTAGTCATACGGGAAATAATATCCCCGGTTGGGTTTTCTTGAAAAAACGATGCCGATAGAGAATAAATGTGTTGATATAATTCCGAACGGAGTTTGGTAATCACCCGAAAACCAGCTTTGGAAACCCAAAGATTCTGAATATAAGAAGTGAGCCCTTTAATAAAAAATATAAAAACAATTCCAAAAGTTATGAATAATAACAATAACAGGTTCTTTTGAATAAGAACTTGGTCAATAATAATCTTTACCAGCCAGGGAAAAATAAGGCTAATACCAGCCCCTAAAATTCCCATAATAAGCGCTCCAGCTACCAATCCACCGTAGGGCTTGAGATAATTGAGTAGCCTAAAGAGACTTTTCCCTTTTACCATAAAAATTCTCCTGGATTAATTGAGTTAAAACCGAATCGGCTGTTGTTGGAAATTCGTCTTCTGATATTTCATAATCGAAATCTGTTTTATAAATCATATTTTCTACTTTACTTACCACATCTTCGGGGCAAACCTTCCCTCGTAATTCAGGAAAAATTTCTCTATTCATTATAATGTTTGGCAGTGATACCCACTTTTTTTTATGATTCACCGCATAGATTATCTTTTTTTTAATTATTGGACCTATTCCAGGTATTTTTCCAATGAATTCTGGGATCCCAGTCAGTGGTATATTTTTACTGTTCGCTTCCAAGGGTAAAATGATCAAGGTTTTCTTCTTCCGATAAAATAATTCCAAATTAGAAGACCCCGGAATAGCAATAGCAACATCAGCTTGGTTCATTAAGTGAGAAGCTTTACCAAAATAAAATGGGATTTTCCCTTCCCCCCAATTATCAACTGGAATATCTTTTTCCGAATAATGCGCCGGAAAACTAAGGGCAAAAGAAGTTTTCGGAAAAATTGGCAGCAATAAATCAGCAATTTTTTTATAAAAAGGGATTAGGTAATCATAAGCAAAAGACCGACTACCCGGTAGGAATAATATTCGGGGTTCGCCTTGACAAAAAAATCGGTTTTCCTCCTCAGCTAGGTATTTTTCCTGTACCACGTAGGAATAAAGCAAATCGCCAATAAATTTCTTTTGAGGGAATTGATGTCGATCATGATCACGAAGAAATCGGGCCAAATAAAGGTCTACATGCTTTGACCAACGTAAATGGCTCCCATAAACCCACAGAGGATATCCGCTCCTCTTCTTAAGAAGGACAGCATTATAAATATCCCCTCCCAAAAAGAGGATTAAACCTTGTCGTGGAAATGATAAAGGTTTTTTCCCCCAGCAAATCTGTTTGGTCTCAGCCGGTAAAAAAACCTTGGTAATGTATTTGTTTTCTTGAAGAACTTTTTGCTCACAACCAGTACTAAATTGGCAGGGTGTCAAAAATATCCATATTTGTATTGGAATTTCATTAGCAATAATCGAGTTCAACAAGGTCATAGCCCAATAATAAAGCTCTCCAGGACCATTTACCGTTATCATGACCACCGGTCGATCATCTAAGATAATTTTCGATCACCTCAACAACTTGTGAGTAAGTATCCCCATGTGTCAAAGTTTTTCTAATTTCTTGTGCATTCCTTTGAGCAAAACTCTCTATCAAACTATCGTTGATTATTTTTTCCATAGCTTGTAATAGATTTTCACTGTTAAAGTCATTCTGAATCAGCTCGGGACATGCCTCCCGATTAAGGAGAATATTTGGTAAACCAATAAACCTCTTTTTTAAAAATAACCGAGCTAAAAAATAGGTTAAATTTGACAATCGATAGACAATTATCTGAGGTATTCCCATCATGGCGACTTCCAAGGTTATTGTACCAGAACAACTTACACTGAGTGAACTTCCTGATAAAACCTGGTAGAGGTCCTCTCTTTTCTTTAGGTTTATTGGTAATCCCGATAATTGCTTTTCAAAAATATTTTTATACCGTTCACTGGCTAAAACCAGAAAAAAATCGTAGTCGGGATGCTGGTTCATAAAATCAGCCAGGACTTTTTTTAAAATTTTTAGATATTCATCAATTTCCTTTCTCCGACTCCCAGGCAGAAAAACTATTTTCTTGGTTGTTATATTTGAATTAAAAGTGTTGGAATGAGGAATTTTAGATGCCACCGGATGTCCAACCCATTTTACTTGGGCTTGACCACCTTTAAAATAGTTATCCTCCCAAGGGAAAATGGTTAAAATCCAATCTGCATAGCGTGAAAGCAGAGCTGCTCTCCGTCGATTCCAAACCCATACTTGTGGAGGTATAAAATAAATGATTGGAATACCTATTTGGTGGCATAACCGAACCATTCTAAGGTTAAAACCGGGGTTATCAATAAGGATAGCAACTGACGGAGGACTGCATTTGAGGATTTTCGCTGTCTTATTCCAAACTATTTTCCACTGACGTAAGGTTGTAAGTAATTCGAAAAAACCAAAAGTAGCAATGGCAGTCGTGTCATAAATTAAGTTAGCCCCAGCTTGAACAACACATTCTCCACCAAGCGCCAACACTTCTAAATCATATCTTTCCTTGAGGCGTTTAATAATTTCACCAGCGTAAAAGTCACCCGATATCTCTCCGGTCGAGATAAAAATAGATTTTTTTGGTTTCATGGGCTTGATAATGATACGCCTACCACACCAACTTTGAGTCTATTGGCTGTTTCCACAACTTCATTTCGTTCAATAAGAAGAGTCTTTCCGTATTCAATAGCAATTATTCCACCACCATGGTGACCCAAGGTCTGAATGGTTTCAATTCCAATCGTTGGAACATCGAGAAAAAAATTTTGCCGCGTCCTTGCTACTTTAATCACAACAATGTTTCCCTTCCCAATCAAAGCTCCTCTTTTAATGGTTTCATTCGTCCCTTCAGCAGCCTCAACTGCCAGTATTGCTTTTCTTTTCAAAACTAACGTTTGTCCAATTTCATTATCGGCTAAATATTTCGCAATTGTTAAGCCATAATGGATATCATCCCATTCATTTTCATTTGGAACTCGATGGGTCAAATTCCCTAACGGGGTTAAATGTCCTTTCAGGAACTCAACAGGAGTAACCAATTGTATGCCTTGTTGCTTTAATTCTTGAAAAACCGCATTTAATACTTGATCATCTCGATAACCCGAGAGCTGATTGATGAATTGTTTAAGGTCATTATGAATCAAATTTTTTTTAAAAAAACAAGACCGAGGAAATTTACCCGACAAGCATAAATAGTTGGTTTGATAGGTTTTCATGAATTGGAGAAGGGTATTTATGGAAAATTCATCAATGAGATGATGGGGCTCTTCGTGCTGATTATAATGGAAAAATCGAAAACCAACCCAAATGACTTCAATTTTCTTTTCCCGAGCATTCTGATAAACAATTGATGGGATCGATCCCTCTCCGGCTACTAATAAAAGCTTATTAATAAACATCGTTTAGCCGTTTCTCTTTAATAAATCGAGTGATACCTCGGCGACCTTGAGAAAAAAAGTTTATTATTTCTGCAACATATTCACCGGTAAAATCTCTTTGAATATTATCGAGAAGCTCGGGTAGATTTCCATGCCTTTCAAATATTATTGTATAGATCTTTTTTATCTGATCTCTTTCCTCTTTTGAATAACCACGCCTTTTCAATCCAACAACATTGAGACCAAAAAGACGAGCTGGGTGCCCATCAGCAAGAGTAAATGGGGGGATATCCATGACAATTTTCGATAAACCACCCAACATGGTGAGCTTACCAATTCGAACAAACTGGTGAACTCCCACAAATCCACTTAAAGTTGCCATATCATTCACTTCAACATACCCAGCTAATGAAGCGTTATTTGCCATGGTTACCTCATTTCCTACTCGACAATTATGGGCTATGTGACAATAGGACATTATATAGCACTTTCTTCCGATTCGGGTTTCATTCCCTTTCCCAGTTGCCCGATGTATCGTAGAAAATTCACGAATAACCGTCTCATCCCCTATCCAAACCTCAGTTTCCTCGCCTTGATAGGAGAGGTCTTGAGGAGGTGTGCCAATTACAGTATGATGTCCTATCATACACTTCGATCCGATATGTACCCTTCCTTCCAATATAACTCCACTACCAATCGTAGTCCCCTCACCAATCGTGACGTCTTTCCCAATGATTGCATAGGGTCCAACCTGAACACCTTCGGCAATAATCGCTCCTTCTTCGATGATCGCTCTTATATCTCTATTCATTAAATAACCTCGCCTTCCTTGCTATCAGTTTGACCATCTGATGATTCATGCTATGTCCTGAACGTATTCCGATAAAATGACCTACAACTCGATGCCCAATCAACATGAGATCGCCAATGAGATCAATAATTTTATGATAGGCCGGTTCCCCCTCAATGTTGAATTTTTTGTCCGATTGTCCCTTTTCATTGAGAATCAAGGCCGATTCTCTAACTCCTTTTCCGAGACCTGCATGGATTATCTGTTGAACATCATCCTTAAAAGCAAAGGTTCGTGCTTTAGCAATTTGGCAAAATCCTCCTTCGTTATCGGAAAAAGTCACACAAAGAGCGAAGGTTGACCCACAAAAATAATCTAAAAAATAAGTTACTTTAAAAAAATCACTTGGCAATGCAAACAGATACCGACCACGATTACTTACTTCAAGTATCTCTTGTATTTGAAAGTAGGCTCGATTGAGTTTTTGTTCCTCATAACCAACTCGATTCAAATTTTCTACCCAAAGCGAACAACTTCCTTCTCCAGCTGGGAGCTCTTCACCCTCAACTTTAACCAGTAGATTATCTACATCCGCACCCCAAGCTGCCGCTAAAAAATGCTCTACCGTTGAAAGAGAAATACCTTCTTTGGTTAGTGTTGAATTTCGATTACCGGAATGAAGATGATTAAAATGGGCAGGGATTATTCGGTCAATGTGGTTCTGAAAAACCTGGAATACTATTCCCTGATCAACTTTTGCGGGGTGAACCTCAACTCGTGTATCTCTGCCATAGTGCAATCCCTTCCCAACAATAGAAAAAGAACGAGAAATAGTTTTTTGCTTTTTTGAAGAAATTAAGATTTGAACACTTTTTTTTCCAAATTCTTGATCCTTTGCCATAAATCCGGTAATTTCCGTAATAGCACCTTCTCTTTCATTTCAATTTTATGGTCCTGAGCAGGGAAGCCTGAAACCATTTGATCATCAGGTATCGAATTGACAACTCCAGTTCGTGCAGCTAAACGGACACGATTCCCAATTTTTCCATGGTCAACAACTCCACATTGGCCAGCCATGATGACATCGTCGCCTAGACTACTACTTCCAGCAATTCCACATTGTGCAACAATTATACAATTTTTACCGATTTTAACATTGTGGGCAATCATAACCAAATTATCAATCTTGGTACCAGCTCCAATCCTGGTTTCTCCTAAGGTCGCACGGTCAATAGTAGAATTTGCCCCAACTTCGACATCGTCTTCCAAAACTACTTTGCCTACATGGGGAACTTTTAAATAAACATCTCCAGATCTTTCATAACCAAAGCCATCACCACCAATAATGACTCCACTTTGAAGAATCACTCGATCACCAAGGATACAATTTTCTCGAATAACCGTCTGAGGAAAAATTAAACAGCTTTTTCCAATCTGCGATCCCTTCCCTATGTATACCTGAGGAAAGATAATGGTGTCGTCAGCAATAATGGCATCTGATTCGACATGTGTTCCTGCGCCAATTGACACTCTTTCTCCAACTCTTGCTTGAGGATGTATAAAGGCCGTTGGATGGATACCTGGTTCGGGATAATCTTGAGTATAAAATTTGGGCAGTAATTGAATAAAAGCTAAACGTGGATTTTCAACGAAAATAAGATTTTTGGCTTGAATATCTATTCCTTCTCGACAAACAATAACGTCGGGGATCGAAGAAATAAAACCGGTTATTTTTTGCTGATGAAATAAAAATACCAAATCCCCCGAAGTTATATTATCTATAGTACCGATACCAAAAACTTCAAATTCGGGGTCACCAATCAGGTGACCGCCGATATAAGACATTATTTCTTTAATTTTCAAAGAATTTCACTTCATTCTCAGGTTAATTGTTTAGAGTCTTCAATTTTTCAATAACTTTATCGGTGATATCAGTCCCACCATATAGAACAACTGGCATGTCAACTGCTTCATTCTGGCTGACCGGAACTCGAATTTGAGTTCGAATCACTAAAGAGAGTTTCATCGATTCAGCAACTGCTTTTATTGAGTCAATCACATCACTATATCTCTGATTAATCAGCTCTTGTCTTTGTTTTAGCATTTCTTCTCCAACCGGAGCCCATTCTATATTCATTTGATCTTCTAATTCACGAACCTCTTCCCTGGTTTTTCCTTTCCCTTTCTCGTTAAGGTCTTGTTGCCTTTTCTGCTTTTCTTCAACAAATTGCCTTTCCAAATCAATGATTTTCTGGGTATTCGGATGAGCATTAAACAATTTCTCCACATCAATGAGACCTATATTTTGGGAGGTTGTTGCCGCCCAGGAAAAATTTCCCACCAAAAGAAGCGACATAACCACCAGTAATCCAATGAATAGTACCTGCTTTTTCATAATAAAGACACTTCTCCTTTCTTTCTATCAAAAGGGCTATAATCCCTTCACGATGCTTTTTTAGCTAATTGAATTTCTTTTAAAAAGTTTGACCAATACTAAAGTAAGTTTGTCCCCCTTCTTCGCCTAAACCATAATCTAAGCGTATTGGTCCAAGGGGTGTATCGAATCGCAAACCAACTCCATAACCAAATTTAATGTCATCAAGTCGAATTGGTTCATCCAAAGCCCAGGCATAACCAGCATCACCAAAAACGACCAATTGAGTATTATCAGCAATATCCCAACGGTATTCAGCATTAAAAACCAGCATCTGTTCGCCTTCAAATTCAGCAAGGTCATACCCTCGTAGGGTATTTACTCCACCAACCGTGAACTTTTCATACTCGGGAAGAGTTGTATCAGCAATACCTCCCATCAAACGAAGGGCAAGAACAGTATCCTGGCCAGTATCGATATAATTTCTCAAATCCAAAATATATTTATTATAATTATTATCTCCACCTAAAAATCGACCGGCAATTTCTGCTTGAGCAATTCCATACCATCCACTATGAGGATTAAAAACATCATCTCGAGAATCATAAATGATCATTGGGGTAAGAGAATTGGTAATACCTCCTCGATTAGGAACTTCTCCTTCCAAAGCAGTGATCTTTATATTTTCAGTTTTGTAGCTTAGTCTCCACCTCCAATAATCAGAAAATCTCCTTCCAAAAGAAACTTGGCCACCAACTCTTTCTTCTTCATAACGACCAATAATTTCTCCTTCTTCCCGATTTTTTCTCTCACGTATTTGATCATAGACTGAGAGAGAAAAGTAAGTTGGCGTA
This sequence comes from Atribacter sp., assembly GCF_035418125.1. Classification (NCBI taxonomy): domain Bacteria; kingdom Pseudomonadati; phylum Atribacterota; class Atribacteria; order Atribacterales; family Atribacteraceae; genus Atribacter; species Atribacter sp. The sequence continues at coordinate 7,510 of NZ_DAOLQM010000004.1, forward strand.
TCAAAAAGCCAAGGTTCTTCAAAATAGAGTCGATATAAAGTCCTTGATCCAAATTCATACCGAAGTTCCAGTTTCTGGGCATTTCCACCAAAATTACTTTCTTGGTATCGAACAAAACCCAACCATCCATCTTCGGTGTTATATCCGACCCCCAAACCTGCTTCACCGGTTAATTTTTCAATCACTTTTATAACTATAATTACTTGATTAGAATCACTACCAGGTTCAATTTTCATACTAATATCATCAAAAAAACCTAAGTTATAAACTGCCCTCATGCTTTTCTTGATTTCAGAAAAGTCAAACTTGGTTGGGGTTTCGAAAGATAATTCACGAATAATAACATAATCTTTGGTCTTCTCGGTTCCTTCAATTTTAATTTGTTCAATAATACCTTCATGAAGAGTGAATTTTAAAATGCCATCCGTAGAAAAATCTGTACCATCTACTGCAGTGATCATATAACCATTATTGCTATACAAGGCTTTTATTCGGTCTAAATCGTTTTGCAATATCTTCCAATTCATGACCTGACCAGGGACTAAAATCATCGCCGAGCGAATTTCATCAATGGTCATTTGGGTGTTCCCCTGGATTTCAATCCCCTTTAGAATTTGATTTTCTTCAACTTTAAATATGAGCTCGATTCCATCTGGATATTGCTTGGTATCAACCCAAACTTTAGTAAAATAACCAAGATCAAATATCGACTTAATATCACTTTTAATTTTTTCTTGATTGAATGTTTCTTTGAGGGATATTGAAACTGCCGATAAAATGAGCTGGCTATTGATATTAGTATTACCCTCAACACGTATGGCTACTATGGGAGGACCATTTTGCGCGCATGCTATTTGACTTACTGGAGCTAAAAGAAAAAAGATGAGAATAAAACCGATCAAAATCACCTCTAATGGACGATATCTCATAAAATTCAATTCCCTCCATTTCAATTTTCAATTTGTATCCGGTTATCAAGATGTTTCATGGAGTTCACACTCTCTGATTTAATTTTTAGTTCCATAATTTCTAATTATTTTTATTATTAAAAGGACCCCTCAGTTTAAGGCAACAACAAGAGAAGTCCCTCATTCTCATACTTAAATTCTTCAATCAATAATTGAACTATTCAATTTTTTTTTAAAAAACCGTTTTCATCAAATCTACGGTTAATTAATTCATCTCAATAACTAAAAAATGGATAATCCCGATTATCGGCCACCTAAAATTAAACGATAATAAGCTACTAATATTCTATCATTTAAAAATCTTTTTTTTTAGTTTGGTAGATTAAAATCGAGTAGTGAATTCCAATTCCCAACCATAATTGCCATCGTTACCAAACTCAGATTTGAAGGACCATTCTCGACTGAGATCGAGTTCAAAATTCCAAGTAGAATTATCTCCCCCACTTAAGTCATGAGTATAACTTATTGAAGCATTTTCTCCAAGTTCTTTTTTTAATTCTATACCAAAAAATCCTTCATTCTCTTGATTTGGAGTAACCAATTCAACACTATCAAAAAAAAGAACATTTTTTAAACCAGTACCTTTCATTCCTAAGAAAAAACGCAAAGCGCTTAATAGATGTGGTTCCAAGTCTAAAGTATCTAAAGATTGATAAGCATCTTTATCACCAACGAATAAGAGAGATAGTATTTCTTCTTGAATAAGAGGCGGTTCAGACTGAAGCTTCATTTCATAATCATCTAAGGGGCCATCAGCTTTCAGAATAATATCATATCGCCTTACTTCAATACGCCCTTCCAAATGAATTTGGGGAATAAAACCAAAATAATCTCCAAACACCACATATCCTTGAACGGGAATAGTTCTCATAACTAAGTCATAGGTTCCTTCAGTCACATCCAAACGACCTTTAATTTCCATAGTACCTTGACCATTTTCAAGGGTTAATCCACCTTTAAGTTTTAAATCTAAAAACCGGGTCTTTACTCGAAAATTATCATCTGTTTTTAAAATAAGTTTCAATTGAATTGGAATATTTAGGAATGACTCATTCAAATTTTGAAAAATTGTCGTGGTACTCTGGTTTTTATCTAAATGAGTTGTATCGATAAAACCATTTCTCACTTGAATCATCCCTTCGGCTTGGAGGTCAGAAAATTCACCTTGAAGAGTAATTTTACCCTGCCAAGAACCTTGAAAATAATCAAATTGTCCTAACAAGCCATTTTCTCCGCTAATATCAAAAGCTAATTTGATTCCCGTTTCCCCTATCGTTCCCTCGGTATTAAAATCAAAACCTAACCATTGACCATGACCCTCGGATATAGTTAATTCTTTACCATTTATCGTAGCAAAAACATCTTCTAACTGAATTAAATCTTTTTCCTGTTGTACAACCTTCCCTTGGTTTACTTGAATCCAACCTTGATATTCTGGTTTATCCATGGTACCTGTTAGGCTCAACTCAGTATTGCCGGCCAAATACACATCGAGACCATAATCAGGGAAAGGAAGATTGGTATCATATTGACCAGTAAATTGGCCTTGAATGCTTTTATCCTTGACGTTGTAAGATCCAGAACCAAGAATATCGATATTTCGAGTAATTTCTTTTAAATGGAGTTGTTGAATTTCAATTTGATCATTTTTAAAACTTCCCTGAACAGAACCATTAAAATTCAAAAATTCTTCGACCTGAAGATTAAGATTTTGGCTCTTAAGGATCCAAATTTTGTTAGAAACATCGAGCTGTGCTTCAATATCTCCCTGCCCTGCTACTTTATAACCATCTTCGATTTCCTGTTCAAAATGAACACCTTGAATCTGAATATTCCCTTTTTTAAGAATTTCAGGATTTAAATACCTTTCGAAACCAATTTCCTCATTTTGTTTAGGAAGAGCACTTTCACCTTCAATCGTAATCTGAAAAGTAGTTCCCAGTGGCTGTCCTTGATAGGTTAATCCCTCTCCCTGAGCATTGATCCCAAAAAGCACCTTATCCCATGCTCCCTGAGCACTCAGTAGTATTTCTTGAATTTTACCCTGAAAATCATAGTCATTTTCAGGAAATTCAAGATTGCTAATTGTTCCAGTTATATTTATTGCTCTATAGGGCGTTATTTCGCCCATCAGAGACAAATTACCACCCAATAGTTGAGTCTCGCATTTTTCTATGAGTATTGTTTCCGGCGATATTTCACCTTGAAATTGAAAATCAGTTCCAGACCACTCGTCATAACTCCAGGTTGGTGCAAGGAGATTGGCTGAAATTTCCCAATCTCCTTCTGAGTATTGAAATTCTCCATCCCCTTCACCAATCATTTGGAGAGCTTTCCCAGCAATAGGATAAGAAATAAAAAAGTTTTTAAAACGAAGTTTTCCCTTAATATTCTTAAACTCTTTTTCGATCTCCCCTTCAATTGTCCCATCTTGGTTTCGAAGCATTAAATCAGTTATGGTCAACTTATCACCCCAGTAATTTAACTGAGCAGTTAATTGATCTCCAATAAAAATATCTTTCCAAAAAAGCGTTCCATCGGAAAGGGATAAGGAAATCAAAAGTGGATCCCCATCCACTTTTTGGACTTCAAATACACCAGAAACATTCCCTGTGAATGGAAGATTATCTCCACCGATAAAATAATCTAATTTACTATTTTCAATAGTACCCCTCGCATTAAATTGCTTATTAAAATAGGAACCATCCAGGGTTAATTTTCCATCGAATAAATAACCAACTCCTTGAAATAGTATTCTCTCAAGATCATACTGAAACTGCATTTGAATTTTTTCGATTCGATAATTCTGGTATTGAAGCCATTCGCTATTCAGTTGCCCTTCTGCCTTGAAAGATCCTGAAGAAAAAGTGGCATTCCCATTGATTATGCCTTTTCCAGTTAACTCGGCAAATTGGATCTCCATTGGATGGGAAACAAATTCTACATTTATTTGTTGATCGGAATATTTCCCTTTAATTTCTCCAAGAATCGGATTTTCTTCAATGATTGATCCAGGAAGAAGCTGAAGAGAAAAACTTGAGCTCTCAGGCAAAAAAACCACACTTGAAATAAGATCAATGTTGGGCTCTCCTGCTTTTAAATGGAGGCTCCCAACAATTTCAGAAATGTTTTTACGTTGAAGTTCAAGATCGAAATCGTAAGCATTTTCAACCATTCCACTCCTTACCTGTCCGTTTATTTGGATTTTAGGCTGATCTTTAAGCCACAATCGGCTATTTCCAAAAAATTTGATACTATTTTTTTCATCAGAAATATTCTGAATGCTAAAATCTTGGAGTTCAATTCCATCTTCTTTCGGAACTAATAAAGCAGAAAAAGAGAAATCCATTTCGCTTTCAACAGTCCCTTTTAAAGTATCATCATTTAAAGAAAAAATCAGTTGACCCTGGAGAGGGTAATTCTTACTGAGAATTTTATATTCAGCTTGAATTTCTTTTTCTGATATAAAATTACCACTCATAGATAATTCAGGATGATTTATGCGAAAGGATATTATTTTATCTTTCTTTTGAAGAAACAAGGGGAAAGCATCTAAAGTGTGGGTGTCGTTGGGGACACTTAGGCTTTTAATATCAATTTCGAAATCAGGAACAATATGAAACTGAAAATCCTTAATATTCTGTATAAAATCTTTTGAATGAGATGAGACTACGGCTTCAGGAATAGCTGCAACAATGCTCTCTTTTTTACCAAAAAAGAGACCCCAATCAAAAGAAAGGTTAACTTGGGGAGCGTGAAAGAAAAAATCATTATTTTGTAAAGATACCTCAACAATTTTAATGTTCAGAGGAAATGAAAAAGACACCTGTTGGTAACTCAGTTGAATCGGTCCGGTATTGAATTGATTTAACAAGCGATCAATGGTAATGCTTGCTAAACGTTGAAAACCAATAAAGAAAATTCCAACTAAAAAAACTAACAATATCGTTAGAGCAATTATAAACCTTTTCAAGATTTTACTCCAAAACCACTACACTTCCCGTAAAAGAACCTTCTAAAACAAAGGGGAGTGAAACGACTTCAGAAAAAAAGTTTTTCTGATTATCGCTGGAAAAGGTTTCACTTTTGCTTCTCATTTCAATTATAAGACCATTCGATTTCAATTGCTTTACTTTTTCATCGATATAATTATCAAGATCAGCTTGTGGAGAGGGTGATTGAGTATTTTCATCACCCCAACTCATACCTCGAACTACTACCTCAGCTTCACCCGGAACAAAATCTCTCGGAACAAACAAACCAAAATCGAGACTTTTAACGCCTTGACGATAGAGGTTTAAATCAATTCTTCCTTTTAAATCATTTCCTCTTTTTACATCAACCGGTAAAAAGAGGTTCCTAAAGGTAGCTTCTCGTATATCCGGAATAAATATAATTTTGATACTTATTTTATCGGCTTTTATCGATTGAAAAGGATTTTTAAAAACATCTTCAAGAATTTTTCCCAGATTATTCGAGGTATAACTGGAAATATCTATCTTACTCACCCAAAAAAATTCATTCTGAAAGTTAAATTCCTTTCCCTCAATCGATAATGTCACTTTAACGCTCCCCGGTCTTTGGCTGTCAATCGCCTGGTCGATAGAATTTAAAATAATTTCTGGAAAAAATTCTACCACAACATTTTCGTCTTGAATAATCTCAAAGTAATTTTGAGATATAACGCTTTTTTCACTACCGATTTCAATATCAGCTTTTATTACTTTGGGCAACACTCCCAATCGACCAGCTATTCCCGCACTTCGGTCCTCATCAACAATCCCTATCGGTTGAATGGGCGTGCCCACTTTAAAGGGAAAATCTTTGCCTTCTAAGCTAAAATTAACATACATTGAAGATAAAAAATAATTCACCCTTCCTTGATGTAAGAAGGGATGACCAAAGGCTAAAATTTTATTTTCATCTCGCCAGGTTAACGTCCCCAAACTGACTACATCCACATCACCATGTATCAATTGAACACCAATAGCGCTCCCTGGTTGAATTTCTACTGATGGTAAGTTCGAACGTTGGCTATATAAAGTAGCAGGTAAAGAAATAATTTTCCGAGAAAAAAAACTCGCCTTTTCTTGAAGTCTTTTTCCGGCCCTTTCACTCAATCCAATTGTAAAAATGACCGAGCTAGGGGCAACCTGTAAAACCGTTGAAGACTCCGGCATATTTTCCCAGAGCTTAAGCATGGCTTCAATTGGAGTCACTACTCCGATTAAGTTATCTTTGGTTTCCCAACTATAGGCTAAGGCTCCAGCTAATTTCCCACTAAAAAAAATAGGACTTCCGCTCATGCCAGCTGAAATCCCACCCATTTTCTTTATTTTTTCATCAGTAACTTTAACCACAATATAGCTTTGATTGATATCTTTCCCAATAACAACATCCAATACTTCAACAGCAAAATTCTCAATCCTGGTCCCATAAAAAACGCTTTTACCTATCCCTTCCATATTACGCCGAACCGACTGGATCGGGAAAAAGGGGACCTTCTCAGCATAACTAGAATAGGAAAAAAATACTATAAAAATGGTAAAGAAAAATATGAGGAATATCCATCCTAATTGTTTCGCTTTCAAGAACTAACTGTTCCTCCTTTTTGTATACAAGAAACCTTCCCGGAGGGACTTTAAATTATCCAACACTTTCCCTGCTCCTAAGGCCACACAGGAAACCGGCTCTTCGGCCACATAAGTTGGAGTTGCCAGTGCCTTTCCAATCATCTCGTCCATTCCTTGAAGAAGTGCTCCTCCGCCAGTTAAACATATTCCTTTTTCTCCAATATCAGCAGCTAATTCTGGAGGAGTGTGCTCTAAAATAATACGGGCGGCATCTACAATTGATGAGAGTGGTTCTGAAAGACATTTATAAACCTCGGAAGCAGTAATGGTGATCGTTTTAGGAAGGCCCGACACCAAATCTCGTCCTTTCACGTCAGCAGCTTTTTCTTCCCGCGGTGGTACTGCCCATCCAATTTCAATCTTAAGAATCTCAGCAGTACGTTCGCCAATCATAAGGTTAAATTTTTTCCGAAGGTGTCGAATAATTGCTTCGTCTAATTTGTCTCCTCCCACCCTAACCGATTGACTGATAACTACACCACCCAAAGAAAGAACTGCAATATCAGTCGTTCCTCCACCGACATCAATAACCATATTTCCCGAGGCTTCTGCGATTTCTAAACCAGCTCCTAAAGCAGCTGCCATTGGTTCTTCAATGAGAAACGCCTTTCTTGCACCAGCGTGATAAGCAGCATCTAAAACCGCTCTTTTCTCAACTTCTGTTCCACCTGAAGGCACACATATGACAATATCGGGCTTAAAAATGCTCCTACCACAGGTTGATTGTATAAAATAGGTCAACATTTTACGGGTTACTTCATAATTATCGATAACACCATCTTTAAGAGGTCGATGGGCAACGATATATTCAGGGGTTTTTCCAATCATTTCCCTAGCTTCTCTACCGATAGCTAAGATTTTATTCGTTCCTTTAGCCAGCGCCACTACTGAGGGCTCATTCATCACAATTCCTTTTCCATGAACATAAATAAGAGTGGTTGCCGTCCCTAAATCAACTCCTAATCGCTTATTCCACATAGAGAAAATCCTCCTGTTTATTCGTAAACCCTCTTTATCGAGGCACCAAGTTTAAGAAGCTTCTTTTCCAAATTCGCATATCCTCGATCAACATGAGAAATACCATAAACATCAGTCGTTCCCTCTGCTGCTAAGCCTGCTAAAACCAGTGCAGCACCTGCTCGCAAATCAGAGGCGGTAACCTGAGTTCCAGTAAGTTTTTCCACACCAACTACCACTGCGCTTCTCCCCTCAACTTTTATATTCACTCCCATTCTTTCCAGTTCTCCCACATGGGCAAACCGATTCTCAAAAACTGTTTCGGTAATTACACTAACCCCATCAGCTAAACAGAGAAGGGTCATAAATTGCGCTTGCATATCAGTGGGGAAACCGGGATACGGCATAGTTTTAATATCCGTTGCCTGAGGTCTTTCTTTCATAGAAATAAATAGGCTATCTTCCGATACCTTGGAAATTTTGGCGCCGATTTCTTCCAATTTGGTAATAATAGAACGCATGGCAATATGATTAACTCCCTTAACTTCCACATTTCCACCAGTAATAGCAGCTGCAACACAAAATGTTCCTGCTTCAATTCGGTCATTAATGATTGAATAATCACAACCATATAATTTAGGAGTTCCGTGTATAATAATGGTATCGGTTCCAACTCCGTCGATTTTTGCACCCATCGCCATTAGAAAGTTTGCCAGATCAGTAACTTCCGGCTCTCTGGCTGCATTGGCTATCACCGTATCGCCTGGAATAACCGAAGCCAGCATCATTATATTCTCAGTAGCGCCTACACTTGGAAAATCTAAGTATATTTCACCGGGGTGTAATTGATCCGTCCAAGCTTCGACATACCCCGAATGCATCGATACTTGAACCCCCAAATGAAGAAATCCTTTTATATGAAGGTCTATAGGTCTTGAACCAATTGCACATCCACCTGGAAGCGGAACTTGAGCTCTTTTTAATCTGGTGATAAGTGGACCGGTGACTAAAAAAGAAGCTCTCATTTTTCGTATTAATTCGTAGGGAGCATCTGATTTAATGAGAGAGTCAGGGAAAATTTGATAGGTTCCTTCTGCCAACTTCTCGATTCTGACTCCTAAACCTTGAAGAACCAAAATCATGGTATTTACATCTAATAAATCAGGAATATTTCTAATAATGGAAGGTGTCTCACTTAAAAGAGTAGCGGCAAGAATAGGAAGTGCTGCATTTTTAGAACCACCAATTTCTACTATACCTGATAAAGGATTCCCTCCATTAATTACAAACTTTTCCACGCCTACTCTCCCTTTCATCCAGACGCCTTTTAATTCCGGAAACATGCACCTCTTACGTATCCCTTTTTGCCTTTTCTATAACCAGATACTCGTATTATTATATCTTATTCTGAATCATATTTTTCACTAATTTAAACTCTTTTAATTTCTTATTATGAGGTTTTTTTCTCAAGAGTTGTAACCGAATCATCCTTCTTTTTTTGGTTTGGTGCATTAAATTCAAACCCTATTTTCCCACCTTCTTGAAGAATTAGCCGCGCTTTGAAAAATTTTCCTTTCTTGGATTTAAAACCTGAAATAATATCTGTCCTTCCTTGAGTGATGAGCTTCTGAGCCTGGCTACGGGTAATGGTTTTTCCCAAAATTTTTTTCCATAAGGTAAAAGGACACCCTTCCTTCCATTGAACACAGGCAAAAGCGCTTCGGTTTTCCTGAACTGGCGAACCACATATTGGACAAGAACCAACATTGCTGTTCATTTTTGCCCGTTCGCCATTATCTGGTTTTTCTTTAACCTTGGCTACGATCTCCTCGGTCATTTTTTTGATTTCGTCCATAAACTCTTGTCGAGAAAATTGTCCCTTTTCGATTAAAACGAGTTTCTTCTCCCATTGGCCGGTTAATTGAGGGGATGCTAACTCATTAACTGGAATACTTTCAATTAAATTAATAAGTTCAATCCCTTTAGGTGAAGGAATTAAGGTTTTCTCTTCCCTTTCTAAATATCCAACCTCGATTAATCGCTCAATAATTGCAGCTCGGGTTGCGGGGGTACCCAACCCCGATTCTTTCATAATTTCTTGCAACTCTTCGTCTTCAACAAACTTTCCTGCACCCTCCATAGCAGAAAGGAGAGATGCTTCAGTATAACGTGGTGGTGCTTTGGTTTCTTTTTCTTCAACCCAAACTTTTTCGGTGGTCACCATTGTTCCAACTTCAACTTCCGGGAGAAATTCCGTCTCTTCTGATCCGGCTTCTTTTCCGTATACTTTTCTCCATCCTGGTTCAACTAACACTTTCGATTTACTAATAAAATTCTCATTATTGACCTCAGTTTTAATTCGTCGCTGCGCCCAGATTGCCTCAGGGTAAAAAACCGAAAGAAATCGCTTGCAAATCAGATCCATAATTTTTTGGTCATCTCGTCCCAGAGTGTCCCAATCAATTTTTTCTCCGGTCGGAATGATGGCATGATGGTCGGATACTCGGCTATTATCAAACACCCTTCTATCCTTTAATGCTTTTTTTGAGTCAAAAGGATCTTGAGTCAATTCTTCAAAGCCACATTTTCGAAGCATATTCCATCCTGTTGTCACCTGTTCGACCAAATCATTAGAAAGATATCGGGAATCGGTTCGTGGATAAGTAATCAGTTTGCGGGCTTCATAGAGTTTTTGAGCTGAATTAAGGGTTCTTTTAGCAGAAAAACCAAAAATTTTATTCGCATCCCGCTGCAATTCAGTAAGGTCATAAAGAAGGGGATGTTGTTCTTTGGTTTTTTTATTAGAAAACTCAATCACTTTGCCTTTTTTCCCTTGAACGTTTTGTTCAATTTGTAAGGCTTGTTGTTGATCGTAAACTCGATCTTCACCATCAATCCATTTTCCCACATAAGTCCCTTGGGGTGAAGAAAATACAGCAAATATTTCCCAATAAGGTGTTGGTTTGAACTCTCGTATCTCTTTTTCTCGTTGGACTAAGATCGCTAAAGTTGGAGTCTGAACCCTACCAACCGACAACAAAATTTTAAAGCGAGCAGTAAATACCCGGGTTCCGTTTATTCCCACCAACCAATCGCTTTCCGATCGACATTTGGCCGCTTCTGCTAATAGTTCCATTCTCTCTCCAGGAATAAGATTAGCAAACGATTGACGGATTGCAGCTGTAGTCATTGATGAAAGCCAAAGTCTTTTAAATGGCTTTTGGCTTTCGGTAAATTCATAAATATATCTAAATATAAGTTCTCCTTCTCGCCCGGCATCACATCCGTTTATAACTTCTTCAACGTCATCTGATTTAAGGAGATCTTTGATTATTTTTATTCTTTTCTCATTTTTCGCAATCGGCTTTAAAAAAAACTTATCAGGAAGAATAGGAAGAAGACTTAATCTCCAAACCTTAAATCTTTTCTCGTAATCTTCTGGTTCAGCTAATGTAATAAGATGACCTATAGCCCAGGTAATATAATATTTCTCGCTTTCTAAGTACTCTTTTCGATTGGTAAATTTTCCTAAAACTTTGGCAATATCTTTTGCGACACTCGGTTTTTCAGTAATGATCAGAGTTTTACCCATACCTTACCTCGATTCCTATATAAAAAAATGTTTTTAACAATGATTTCCAATCCGCAATGTGGAAAAAACTTGACAGGTTTTTTAAAAACC